>DLGO01000045.1:0-2293 GCA_002482725.1 Bacteroidetes bacterium UBA7692
TCCCTTTCTACAGCACCTATATCGTACCTGAGGCGGCGCGGCCTTGGGTTATCCCATATATCATTTGGCAGGCCAATCGTGTTTACGTCTATCAAAGGTGAGGATAAGCTGTCGGTATAGAAATTATCTGAGCTATGCTGTTTGCCATGTTGTGCGGCGCAGGTCGAACTTCAGACAATGGGGTTCTCTGAACCCCTGCTATCCCTCGCTCAACACCAACAATACTTTCCGCGTGCTATAAAAATCACCACAGCTGCTCAATAAATACTCATCTTCCATGACCCATACATACAAATATCTTTGCTCTGTCTCAGGATTCAAGAATCCTTTTCATCTATGTGATTTTTAAGGAATCGAACTAAAGGAGTACTAACTCACGCGTTAGATATTTTTCTGTGATTATATGTTACCGGCTAGTAATTTAGTTCTTTCTGTAGATTCAATAATTTTTCATCATCAGGCCATCTCTTTAAGCCACGCTTTAGCATTTTTTCAGCATTACCAATTTCATTTTTCAGCTTATAACTATTTGTAAACTGCAAATAATCAAAAGGATATTCCAAAGCATGATAGCTATCCAGTTTTTTGTAGTGAAAAATAGCTTCATCATAATCTTTCAATTGAACATAAGCCCTGCTTAAAAATCTTAATGTTTCTATTTCAGAAAGAGGGTCCAAACTTAACTCCATTTTAAAATCTTCAATTGCTTCTCCAAAATGACTAAGATTATAATTGGCAATAGCTCTAATTCCAAAATAATCAGAAGAGTCTTTTAATTCAACCAACTCTTTAATTTTCTGTAAACATAGTAATGCAGAATCTGATTGGCATTTTTCAATATAATTAGAAGCTAGATTTAAATATTTATCATCAACATTTTTCCAGTCAGAATTTATTTTATTGAGATTGGTAATAGCACTATCATGCTTTCGTAATTGATAATATGCACTAGCTTGTAAGAAATTGGAGATATCTTGCCCATCTATGTTAAATTGC
The DNA here is from genome assembly GCA_002482725.1 of Bacteroidetes bacterium UBA7692. Classification (GTDB taxonomy): domain Bacteria; phylum Bacteroidota; class Bacteroidia; order Chitinophagales; family LD1; genus UBA7692. Next base: position 997 of record DLGO01000045.1, read on the forward strand.
CTTGCCTTTTCATAGTTGTTAATGGATAGATCATAATCATTAAGTATGTATTCATAAAGTCCCTTAAGGATATATTTGGAAAACAGAAATGATGAATCTACAATAGTCGCTTTATCTAATATAGATTTTGCCTTATTAATTTTATTTTGGTTTGCAAATGCTAGAGAAAGGCCAATAACAGCGTCATTATAAGTATTGCTGTTCCTCTCTTTGATGACTCTTTTGAACCAATATTTTGCTGTTTCATTTCGATAACCTAAGTTGAATGCACCAAGAACAGATTTCTTGTCAAATCTTATCGTATCAAAAGGTCCCGAACCTGTATTTTTCATTAATGTAAAAGGTTTATGGTATTGATTGGTATAAAATACTATATCCCCTCCACGAAAAATGAACTTGTAACGTAGTGTTTGACTATTCAAAAAACAGACAAATACTGTGTTAACTATTGCTATACAAAACATTAACTTCATCGTATTTCTATTTTATTAAACGTAGTCTTTTTACATTTCTCTTATCCGTTGTCGACAAAATGGATGGCACTCCCGCTGTTCGGCGTTTTCCGCAGCGAATGTCGAACTTCAGACAGCTTTCTGAACTCCGTCTACCTTTCGCTCAACACCAACAATACTTTCCGCCTGCCATAAGAATCATCACAGCTATTCAACATTACTTCTCTTCTTCCTTCATATTATACAAAACAAAAGGTGCTATTTCAATACATTGCTCAAATAATAATACCCTTTTCTTATACCTTTTTTATACTCTTCCACAGCAACTAATTTTCCTTTTTTATTGAAAAACATTACTGATCCATTATATACTTTGTCTGTTATTTCAGAGGCTACTTTTATTCTTCCATTCCTATAAAAAATACAATTAATTTTAATACTATCCATTGAAATATAGTCAATTATTCTTATGTATTTCCTATTTTTATACTTTTTCCGGTCAGAGTCTGTAACAGTATACATCCATAGTCCAATTCTATTATTATCTAAATACTTTCCCATACTAGTACTGGAAACATAGCGCTTACCTTTATGCCAATCAAACATGCTATCAATAAAAAAACCTTGTCTTTTTAATGAACTATCAAAATAATTATGTTCTAGTTTCAATAACGAATCCATCTGTGCATTAAGACGATTTTCCGCAACAACCATACAAAAAATCACTAGATATATTCTCATGGCCCTATTTTTATATACACCGTAGAAAATGCAATTGATCAGAATTACTCGGTTCGCAGAAACATCGCACCATACTTTATTCCCTTTCTACAGCACCTATATCG
>DLGO01000045.1:2325-25706 GCA_002482725.1 Bacteroidetes bacterium UBA7692
CGTGTTTACGTCTATCAAAGGTGATGATAAGCTATCGGTATAAAAATTGTCTGCATCCGGTGCTTTGAATTTTGGGTCCTGATTGAAGATGGATGCAACATCAAACCTGGAAGGATACTTGCTTACAGTATCTTGTTGAAGCTTCAGCAGGCAGTGGTCGAAGCGTATTTTGTCCGCATCGTCTACAAAGCGGAATTCATTTTCCAACCCGCCGTATACCACTGTATTCAGGAATTTTGCACTGCTGAAATTACCATTGTACAATACTTCATCTATACCCAGTATTTTATCTGCTACCAATAGTGCTTCCTGCTTGTGTTCCAGGTAGCGGCCACCGGTGTTGTATATGTTGCAATGGGTAAAGTTGTAATCGCCACCCATGGCCAATGCCACTACATTGCTGCCTGATGTATGGAAAATGCAGTTGTCTGCAGTTATTTCAGCGTTCAGGGCAAAGAGGCAGGTATTCTGGTTGTTCTTTACGATGCACTGCTCCATGTTCAGTATGGGTGCAGTGGAGTTGCTATACTGAGCGAGGTTTATATTAAATACATTCGACTGGAAAGCGATATTGAAAATATAGGCATCTGCCACACCGAAGTACGACTCATTTACAATCACCTTTCTCAGGTTCAGCTCGGGGCGTATAGAAGTATTCCTGCCAAAAATGATGCCCCACCACTGGGCAGGCTTATTGGCATAGAAGCTTTCCAGGCGCATTCCCTGGAAAACAATGGAGTCGTTCCAGTTGCTTGCCTGTGCGTTTAGCTTGCCGTAAACAAACAGGCCCGAATTATTGGCGGCATATATCCTGGTGCCGGGTTCTATATTCAGCGTGTAGCCTTCGTCCACTCCCACTCCGGGAAAACTGTCGTTTGCCACAATTATGTGCGGCTTGTTCCTGTACCAGGTAGTGTCATTAGAGAAGCCTCCGTTTGCTGTGGTGCGGTACACCTGCCCGTAGTGGTAGTAGGCATTTTGTCCCCATGCCTGTAGCGTAAGCGTTTGTACTTTGCCATTGCAGGTAAATACCAGGTCGTCTATGATTACAAAGGGAGCATTCTGGTCGTTGGGGTTTATCGTTACTTCGGCAAATACATAAATGCTGTCATTTGCAGGTATCTCTACCTCGGCAAAGTCCCTGCCTACCACTCCATCCACATTTATACGGAACTGGGTGCCGGGGATACCCATTAGTTTAATGGAGCTTATCATTACCGCCTTTTTTTCGCGGTTGTATATTTTAACCGATCGGGTAGCAGAACCGATAGAGGTAAATACGGTGTCAAAAGTCAACGTATCCGTAGAAAAATTCAGTACGCCTTTATCTGTAAAAGCCTCTTTCCGGCAGTTGGTAAGCGAGAAAAGAAAGCCGGCTGCTATCGTAAAAAGAAAGAATATCTTGAAAAATCTCATGTGCGCATTAAACGCTAAAAATAGAAATGTATTTTATGATTCAGGCAAGCTGTCGGTTCTTTCTAAAATTTCAGGTAAAATTCTTTAGTAACAGACACGTATTGCTCCGTGTAGTCGCCGTTTTCCTGCTGAATGGTAAGGCTGTCTCTTTTTTTTGTGTTTTCCTTGTCTTTTATTTCAATAAGTGCCAGGTATGGCGCTCGGCCTGCTACAGCTATTACCTCTGTTATCTTTTGGAAAAATAGCTCATGTTGATTGGCAATGTATTCGAAGCCGGTAAGATTGAAAAACGGTAACACCACAAAGGCAGTGCCATTGGGCGCCAGCAGTCGTTTTATCCCGTGCAATAATTCTTCATAGCTCAGTGCCGTAGTATGCTTAGCCAGATTCTTGCGCTCATCGGCTGTTTTCAGGTCATCTACAAAGTATGGTGGGTTAGTTATTATCACATCATATTTCAATCCAGGGAAAAACTCCTGCAATGAGAGGTTGTATGCCATCATGCGGTGGTGCCATATACTGCCTGCAAAGTTTTGCGAGGCCTGTATTACCGCGGCATCATCTATGTCTATTGCATCTATAGCTGCCGCACTGTTTTTTTGCGCCAGCATCAGTGCCAGCACCCCTGTTCCGGTGCCTATATCCAGCATGCGTTTCGCCTTGCCTATTGTAGCCCATGCACCCAGTAGTACGCCATCGGTATTCACTTTCATGGCACATTTATCCTGTGCTATGGTAAAGTGCTTAAACTTAAAAACCTGATTTTTTTTCATGCCAATCTCTGCTCCCACTATGCTGCTCCTGCCATATCGGCTTTGTGTGCTTCGGTTCTTATCTCTGCTACCCAATCTTCTTCCTCACCTGCCGGTGGCAGTACTATTTCGTTTCCCAGGTAGTCAAGTCTTTTTGCCGGGTATATATGTGCTTCTATCAGGTAGGGGATAAGTGAATCCCTGTCCAGGTTAGGGTGTATATATGGCCTTATTTCTTTTTCGTGGTAGGCAGGCAGCAGTGACCAGTGCAGCGATGGTCTTGCATGGTGTGCACCGTGGAAACCATTGTTGAACAGGAACCAGTTGAGGAAAGGGCTGCTGAAGTTGCGCGAGTGGTTGTATTCATGGTCTTCATCACATCCATCGTGCTGAAAGTAATTCGTACCAACTATGCCCCATGCAGCATAGTAATGCGGTAATACAAAAAACAGCAGCGCACATTTCCAGTTGATAATGAAAAGAACAATGGTAACGCCAATTACCAGGGCAAACTCTATTACATACTGCCTGAACCACGACGGGTTTTCGGTCCTCATTTTTTTTGCAAAGCGCAGCTCCGAGGATAATATATCGCCTGCCATGGTAGGCAGGAAAAGCAATTGGTTCAATATGTTCAGCTTAAATCGCATCTTGGATGTGCGTATCGCATCTTTAGATTTCTGGGTGTATTTGTGGTGGCTGAAATTATGCCCTGGCACATAGGCGCTTACAGGATGCCCGTACGTAAAGCACAAGGCTATCTGCATCACTTTATTCAGCCCGCGCGACTTAAATATCGGCTTGTGAACCGTATTGTGTATGATAACCGCACAGGAGAAAGAGAAGAAGCAGTTGATGGCTACCAGCAATACTATCTGTGGAGTGGTAAGAGTATCCCAAAGAAACCACGGCAGGGCCGCAAATACAAAATACAGGAATACGAATGCGAGCGTGCGCAAATCGGCTTTATAATGAAGCATGGTATGAAAATAGGCATTTTCAAATTATTGTATCGGGATGGGTGATAGGATTGTTGTAATTTAAACAAATTCAGATGCTTACGAATGGTGAAATTATACTGCTAAATACCTTCATTCAGCTTATTCAGAAATAATTACATTAGTCGTGTGAAAAAAATTCTCCTGCTCAGTACATTGTTTGTTGGCATGCTTACCCATGCGCAAATTTCAGAAATATCCATTATCAGCAATCAGGCGTTGCTGGACAATAGCATATCCGGCACCAGCATTAAAGATGCACAGCAACTGTTGCAGCGGGCCTGCCACTGTACGGTATCGCTAAACAATGCCGAAGCACAGGTGCAATTGGTATTGCCACAATTTGAAGCAGGTATGGTTAGCCCTCCCGGCCGTTTTCAGAAGGAGGCAACGGTGCCTTATTATCCATTTCCGGCGCATGACTACAAATGGGCTTCATCCCGGCAGGATGGCAAGGTGAAGTTGCAGCTCACTGCCGATAGCTGGCAGGGTGTTAGTTTTGGCTTATATGGCTTGTTGCAGGAGCAACTGGGCTTTTCTTTTTACCACCCGAGGGAAATGATCGTACCGGATTTGAGCAAGTGGCCGTTGCAGGATAATGCGACCTTTGAAGCTAAGGCACTCTTCGATAAAAAGGGATTTCACCTGCATACCCAGCACCCGCTGGAACTTACAGAGCCATTGCATAATCCCGAATTGCCCAATGCAATAGGTGAGGTAAAACAGTACATTGATTGGTTGGTGCGAAACGGGCAAACATATTTTGAGTTTTGCCTGCTGGAGAGCGTAGACCACAACAAGTGGCCGCCTCATGCCAAAGCCATGGTAGACTATTGCCACCAGCGCGGTATTATGGCTGCGGTGGATGTGTCGCTGCACATGATACAGCAAAAGACTTTTCAGCTATACAAGAAATCGGCACACAAAGAAAAGCAGGTGGTGAAAAGTTTGCAGTGGTTGCTGCAGAGCGAATGGGATATCATCAATATGGAGTTTGCCACGGCAGAATTTATTGGTGGTAATAAGGCAAAGCGCGAAGCCTTGCGTTTGTTTATTGTAGACTGGATGGATAAAAACTCAAAGACCAAGCTGATGGGCCGTAAGCATGTAGTGCGCGATGAAACGGAGGTAATGAGCAAGAAAAAGGTAGTAGAGCCGGACAGTGCAGCCATAGCGCTGGACAAGAAGCGCGGCATACTGATACACACGGTAATGTGCTACGATATGACAGAGGCTAAGGCGCCTGTATATGAGAATGAAAACCAAAGGCACATGTTTCAATTATTGCTGAAAGAAATGAAGCAGCGCGAAACATGGTACTACCCCGAGAGTGCTTATTGGGTTACGTTCGACAACTCTGTACCTATGCTGCTGCTGCCATACCTGAGCGCACGATTGAGCGATATAGACACCTGTGTTAAGTACAATGTTCCTGGGCACATCACTTTCAGCTCTGGCTGGGAGTGGGGCTACTGGCTTACCGACTGGAGCATAGCGCGCTGGAGCTGGCAGTACAGTGTGGATGGCAACGCAGTGCCAAGAACACCGACAGATGGTATAGAAAAAATATTTGGCAACCCGGTTATCACTAATCAGGTAAAGGGGCAGCTAGCTTTGCAACAGCGCTACCTGAAAGACAAAGAGCTATTGCGTTGGCTGGCTGCCAGCACAGTAACGGATGAGCTGCCATTTGGCTTCAATAAGGCATTTCAGCCACGTCCGCACGACCTGTATAAAGCCATCAGGAGGAAGATACCAATGGAGCGCGTGAATGAATACAGGCAAACTGCTTTGCCTGACCTTAGGAGATTTGCTGATAGCACGCTCTCTCTTTTGAAATCAACGCGTACCAGAGGTTTAGCGGTAGATTCACAGCGTATGCCATTATTTACTGAACTGATGGCAGGCCTGTGGATGACTGCAACCAGGGCGCAGCACAAGTACCTTACGCTGGAATACCTGCTTGAAAAGAGGGCAGCTAAGCTGGAGCATAGGAAGTATAAGCAGGAAACACTTCTGGATAGTGCTGTTGCTATACGATTGAAGATGATGCCTTTGGTACAAGAGATGGAAACAAAGTACCGCTATCCGCTTGACCGCATAGCCAGGGAAATGAAAAGCTATACATCCTACGATTTTGGGTATCTGTACACAGTAAGCAAGCTGCATTTCTGGGAGCGTGAAGAGGAGCAGGCCCGTCACAATAAGTATGGCTTTACCTACCGAAATATTTATGATGTGTTTAAGATCATAGGGCTTAAAGACTAGCTTCTGCAAAACGACCAGGAACAGATTATTGAGGCGATAAAAGCAGGTAGCCAAAGCGCCCTGCAGCAGCTGTTCATGCTTTTTAAAGACAGGGTGTACAACACTGCCCTGGGCTATCTGCAAAATGCAGAGGATACTGAGGAGATAGTGCAGGATGTGTTTGTCGAGGTGTTCAATGCAGCACATACATTTAAAGGGCAAAGCAGCATCAGTACCTGGATATACCGCATATCAGTAAATAAATGCCTGGATATGCTGCGCTACCGCAAGCGCAAGAAGCGGTTTGCACTCATCGTCAATCTTTTTAAGTCGGATTCGGCGGAGGTGAAGCATGATAATCCCCACTTTGAGCACCCTGGTGTGCTGCTTGAAAATAAGGAAAAATCTGCTCTGCTATTTGCAGCACTTGATACTTTGCCCGAGCAGCAGAAAACGGCTTTTGTCCTAAGTTATGTTGAAGAGTTGCCTCAAAGGGAAGTAGCAGAAATTATGGGTCTTTCGGTAAAGGCAGTAGAGTCGCTGATACAGCGGGCGAAAGGCAAGCTGAGAAAAGAATTGTTAAACAATAGAAGGGATTTATAAAAAACAAACGTCTGAATGTGTAAGCACGCAACAGGCGGCAGAATAACAAGTATATGGAAAACCATAACATGGAAGATGAGATTATAGGTAGCCTGCGGGGTATAAAACGCGCAGAGGCTAGCCCGTTCCTGTTTACACGTATACAGAACAGGCTGGGCAATGTGGTGCGGGAAAAACCCATAGGTGTCTTTTCGCTATTATCGCTTAGCCTTGCTTTTAGCATGCTGATAGCAGTAAACGTGTTGGCAATCGGTGCTTCAGGCAATGCGAAAGGGGATAAAAATATCCAAGCCGGATACGCGCCTGATAATGCAAACTTTAATATCTACCAATAATGAAACGTCAAACTTTGCTGATAGTATTTCTGGTGCTGTTTCTGGTACTTAATCTCTGTACTCTGGGGTTTGTGTTCCTGCGCGATAGCGGCCATCAACGCCCCGGAAAGCATACACCACCGGTGGATGCTATAATAATAAAAACGCTGGGGTTTGATGAGGCACAGGTAGAATCATTCAATACGCTGAAAAGTGCACACCACAAGCAGATGATGGAGTTGGATGAAGAGTACGCTATTGTGCTAAAAGCATATTTTTCTATCAATGAGGATAGTTCGGCTAAGGCTAAAAGTGACTCCCTGGAACAAGTTTTTTGCCGCATACAAACAGAAAAGGCAAGAGTTACGCGCAGGCATTTTCAGGATCTGAAGGATATGTGCCGTCCGGAGCAGAAAGAGCGCTTTAGGGAACTGGTGCCGGAACTGGTGCAGATAATCGTACCAAAAAAGAATATGCCACCACCACGAAGGAATTAAAAGAACATAACGTCTAACCCTTAAAAACACCCATCATGCAAAAAGCATTCGCTTCAATACTTTCAATACTTATTACCTGCTGCTGTATGGCGCAGGCACTTACTCCCGAGATCACCTCGTGGAAAATAAATACAGATAGCAGCACCGGCTACGGTAACATACTCAGCAATGTATTGTCGGTCAACTATACCGGTACCGATGTGTATGTAAATTGCAATAGTGTACCGGATTATTCTGTTGGTCCATGGTCAGGCAACCCTAACGTGCCGGTGGCGCAGGGCTATACCTTTAAAATTACCCGCAACCCTCAGGTGCAGACTGGTGTACAGACAAAAACCGGACTGGGACACATAGGTGTATGGAGCAATGGTGTAAGTATATTCAATGCAAAGGATGCGCGCAGCTATAACAATGCAGGCGTGTGGAACCAGGATGCATATAGGGTAGAAGGACCGAGCTTTGACAACTGCAACGGGCACCCGTCGCCCACAGGCGAATACCACCTGCACATAAGCCCTGTATGCCTGTACGATGAAACGGATAAAACCGCACATGCGCCTATCATTGGCTACTCCTTCGATGGTTACCCCGTATATGGTGCTTATGGCTATGCCAATACCGATGGTACAGGCGGCATCAGGCGCATGCATACCGGCTACAGGAAGCGCAACATTACTACGCGCACCACTCTGCCGGATGGCACTACAGCGTCTTCTGCCGGGCCGGCAGTATCTACACAATATGCATTGGGCTATTATGTAGAGGATTATGAGTACATCAGTAGCATAGCCGACCTGGATTCCAATAACGGTCGCTTTTGCGTAACCCCGGATTACCCGCAGGGCATTTATGCATATTTCGTTACTGTAGATTCATTTCTATTCCCCGAGTATCCGTACACCTTTGGGCCGGCATACCACGGCGTGGTAACCGCAGGTAACTTAGGCCCGCAGGGCGGCAAGAACACAGTACCCGGTGGTGCTACGGCTTATGAGCCGGATTCTACAGCTACGGGTATAGAAGAAGCATCCGAAGGCAACTTTTCCGTTTCATTATTCCCCAATCCCGCAAAAGAGAACCTGTTCCTGAATATAGAGCAGACGCAGAATACTTCCGGCGAAAAATTGAACTTGTTGGTAATCAACAGTTGCGGTCAAATTGTGCATCAGTCTGCAACCGAAATGCAGTCGCTATTGTCTATACAAGTGTCTGAAATGCCAACGGGTATTTACCTGCTGGTACTGGAAACAGAGAAAGGCAATAAACAATACAAAAGGTTCCTGAAGGAATAAATATACAAACTGCGCCGAAAGGCCTGCTCAACTCGCTTTTTTGGTAAATACAAGTCTCGTGAATTTCCTGCACGGGACTTTTTTTGTTTACGCCATTTTTCAAGCCATCCTACTTACTAACAAAGTTGCCTTTAGCTCCCGCTTATTTGTAAATTTGCAGGTGCATTTTTTCAAAACGAGACACTTCTGCGGTAATGACTTTTTATAAAATTGATAGTATACACAAGTACCTGAAGTCGGCATTGTCTACTACCAAGATGAAGGGCAACAGGCTGTTGCAGGATGCAGGCCACTTAGTAATTATACTAAAGGACGAGTCCAACAGCGATATATATAACCTGAGCATACCCAGTGAGGGCAATGATGGCTATCACAATGTATCGCTCAACTTTACCCATGGGCTAAAGGCTACCTGTATATGTCCTGCCTTTCAGGAAATGAACGAGTGCAAGCACACGGTAGCAGCTGTGCTGTCGCTACAGAAGTACCTGATAACAAACCCGGAAGAAAACGTAATTGCCGCTCCGCAACCAGTGGAGATAGTAGGCGCAGGCAATATCGCCAATACAAAGAAAATTGCTGTGTCTGATATAGAGGCGGGCAATCTGGAGTTTCTGATACAAAAGACTACAGGGATAAGGAAGGTAGAAGACACCCTGAAAGTAAAGCTGATATCGCCACCCGGCAGGGATATGAAGTTCAAGTACACCCTGAACCGACTGGAAGACTACAGCATTAACCTGCACTACGATGGGGTAAAAGATGTAGAGCTGCAATGCACCTGTAGTACCAAATCCGAGTTTTTGTGCGTTCACCAACTGTACGTGTTGCTGTATATACAAAAGTACCTGAGCACAAACCTTTTTCGCCGTGAGCGCGATACCGACCAGGATAAGACCAGGATACTGAACCAATATGGTTTTAATCCCGGTGACCCGGAGGCTGCGGATTTTGAATGGCTGACAGATTTTTTTGGCGAAGTGAAGCTTGCCAAGCTCCCATCGTACATAGTACCCGAAGGTGATAAGGAGAAGCTGGCGGCGATAGGCAACAGCCTGCGCAGTGATACACTGATAGAAGAAGAAACGACAACAAAACGAAGCAGTACCTCTAAAAATAATGACTACGAACTGGGCCTGGTGCTGAACCTTAACGGCAAGCGCCACCTGGATTATGACATAGAGGTAATACAGGTATTCGAAAGGTCGGGCGGTCGTACAGAGAACAAAAGGCTGAACATAAACACAGCCAATAACTTGCCGCTGCTACAACCCTTGCCCGAGGCACTGCATACTTTTATTATGCAGCTGACTGATAAGCAATTGCTGCAATGGTTTGAATCGAAGGGCATCAACTACCTGAGCAAGCTGCAAAACCCATGGTCGCTGATGCGCGAGCGCGAACAAAATATACTAACGCAACACTACGCGGGCCATATAGAAAAGAACTGGGAGCTATTGGCGGCTTACCCGCACAAGTTTGTGATACCAAGGTCTAAGACGGGCATACAACACTTGGAGCCATTGGCAATGGCAGAGACCTCGCCCATCTTCAAGATATTCGTTTCGGCTACAGATAAGCACATTACTGTGCAATGGAAAATAAAGCTGGAAGAGGATGGGCCGTTTATAGAACTGTTCACGGCTTTTGGTAATGCGTTTCTGCTGGCAGATAATACGCTGTACAAGACAGCCAATGTGCACGACAGGCAACTGATGAAACAACTGCCCTTGGGCAGGCTGATATTCCCGCTCAGCGATAAGCGCGATGTGCTGCAACAGGTCATCATGCCGCTTACGCTTAATTATGAAGTAGAGATACCCGAATCGCTGAAGGTGGAAAAGCTGAAAGTGACACCGGAGCCACAGCTGCACCTGATGGAGCATGGCAAGTCGTTCCTGATGCTTACGCCAAAGTTTGCCTACGACAAGCACGTGCTTGATTACAACATAAAGCACGACCCGCAGGAGCTGGTATTCAGCGAGGATGCCAACCTGCTGGTAGAGCGGGATATACCTGCCGAAGAAGCATTTTTTGCTTACCTGCGCACGCTGCACCCGAACTTTGCGCGCCAGCATTACAATCCTTATTTCTACCTGCCCTTCAACGAGATAATGAAGAAGATGTGGCTGCTGAAAACCATTAATCAGGTGCAGGAGGCAGGCCATACGGTATTTGGTTTAAGAGACCTGGAGCACTTTAAATACAATACTTCTACGCCTAAGTTCAGCATATCTTCCAAGAATAATATAGACTGGTTTGACCTGAAGATAAGCATCACCTGGGGCGATAATATCGTGACCCTGAAAGCCCTGCGGAAGGCCATCATGAAAAACCAGAATACCATATTGCTGGATGATGGCACTATAGGTTTGATACCGGACGAATGGGTGGCGCAGTTCAGCAACATACTAAAGATAGGGCAGGAGGACGGCAGCAACCTGCGCGTGAGCAAAATGCACTTTACTGTATTGGATGAAGTAGGCGAGCTGAACAGCGAGGTGCGGGAAGAGATAAGCCGGAAAAAGAAACGCTTGCTGGAGCTGGAAAGTGTAGAGGTGAAACCTGTATCGCCCAACCTGAATGCACAGCTGAGGCCATACCAGTTGGAAGGCTTCAAGTGGATGCAGATACTGCACGAGCTGGGCTGGGGCGGTTGCCTGGCAGATGACATGGGTTTGGGGAAAACATTGCAGACTATTACTTTTTTGCAGCACCTGAAAGACCAGCACAATGGCGGAACGCAGCTAATCATCTGCCCTACATCGCTTATATACAACTGGCAAAATGAGCTACAAAAATTTGCACCCCAGCTGCGCTACCATATCTATTATGGCAAGGAGCGCGAACTGAGCGACCTGCATTTTGAGGAGTACGACATAATACTGACCAGCTATGGTCTGGTGAGGCTGGATATAGATGTACTGAGCGCGTTTGAGTGGTCGTACGTAATACTGGATGAGAGCCAGGCTATAAAAAATCCTGATGCGCAGGTAACAAAATCGCTTAGCCAGCTGAAGGCAAAGAACAGGCTGATACTGAGCGGTACGCCCGTGCAGAACAATACCTACGACTTGTATGCCCAAATGAATTTCCTGAACCCGGGCTTGCTGGGCAGCAGGGAGTTTTTCCGCGCGGAGTTCGCTAACCCGATAGACAAAAACGGCAACAGCCAACAGGCTGCACAGCTGCGCAAAATGGTTTACCCCTTTATGATGAGGCGCACCAAGCAGCAGGTAGCTACCGACCTGCCCGACAAAACAGAAACAGTGTTGTGGTGCGAAATGGGCAAGGAGCAGCGCGCGGCTTATGATAGCTACCGCAAATATTATCGCGATACCTTGCTTAGTAAAATAGATACAGATGGCATCAACAAAGCCAGCATACAAGTACTGGAGGGGCTGATGCGCCTGCGCCAGCTATGCGACCACCCGCACATGGTAAAGGACCCATTGATAACTACCGATGAGTCGGTGAAGATAGAAGAGCTGATGCGCGAGCTGAAAGAGAACACAGGCAGCAACAAATCGCTGGTATTCTCCCAGTTTACCGAGATGCTGGGCCACCTGCGCGAATCGTTTGAAAGGGAGGGGATAAAATACTGCTACCTGGATGGCAGCACGCCGATAGAAAAAAGGAACGAGCAGGTAGAGCGGTTCCAGAACAGCGATGAGGAAAAGGTGTTCCTGATATCGCTGAAGGCGGGCGGTGTGGGACTAAACCTGACGGCTGTCGACTATGTATACATAGTAGACCCGTGGTGGAACCCGGCTGCCGAGCAGCAGGCCATAGACCGTACGCACCGCATAGGGCAGAACAAAAAAATATTTGCTTACAAAATGGTATGCAAGGATACTATAGAAGAAAAAATACTGAAGCTGCAGGACCGCAAAAAATCGCTGGCCAATGAGCTGATAAGCGAAGATGCCGCCTTTATGAAAAAGCTGACAAGGGATGATGTGGCATTCCTTTTGGAGTAACAGATAAAGAAAATCTGCAATTTTGACAGGCTAAGCCGCTTGGCATGTGCTTTGTAAAGGAATACGCACGAATTGTAAACTGAATAATTATATCAATCAAAAAATCTAAGTATGGAAAAGGGAACTATATCCGTTTCAACCGAAAACATTTTTCCGATCATTAAAAAATTCCTGTACAGCGAACAGGAGATATTTCTGCGCGAATTGGTGAGTAATGCGGTAGATGCCACTACAAAAGTGCGCAAACTGGCAGGAATGGGCGAAGTATCGGGCGAGCTTGGTGAGCTTTTCATAGAAGTGAGCATCGACAAAGAGGCTAAAACACTGACCATAAGCGACCGCGGATTGGGTATGACTGTGGATGAAGTAAAACGCTACATCAACACAATTGCCCTTTCGAGCGCAGAGGAATTCGTAAAGAAATTTGAAAATTCGACAGATAAGGCCAACATCATAGGACATTTTGGCTTGGGCTTCTATTCTGCCTTTATGGTGGCAGATAGGGTGGAGATTTTTACCAAGAGCTATAAGGATGAGCCGGCTGCACACTGGACCTGCGATGGCAGCACAGAGTTTACCCTGGGCGAAACAACCAAGGATGTGCGCGGTACAGATATCGTGTTGCACATAACCCAGGAGTCAGAGGAGTACCTGAACGAAAGCAAGATCAAGGAAATGCTGGATAAGTACTGCAAGTTTTTGCCGGTGCAGATACGCTTTGGTACAGAGGAGGTAGACAGCCTGCTGGTAAAGGATGAAGAAGGCAATCCCGTAAAAGAAACAGCGCCAAGGGTAATCAACAATACCGAGCCAGCATGGATAAAATCGCCAAGCGAACTGAAAGATGAGGACTACCTTTCTTTCTACAACGAGCTATACCCGTACAGTGAGCCGCCTTTGTTCTGGATACACATCAATACAGATTTTCCTTTCAACCTGAAAGGCGTTTTGTTCTTCCCTAAGTTTAAAAACAACTTTGAGCTGAACAGGAATAAGATACACCTGTATTCGAACCAGGTGTTTGTAACAGACTCGGTAGAGCAGATCGTGCCTGAGTTCCTTACCTTGCTGCAAGGTGTTATTGACTCACCGGACATTCCGCTGAACGTATCGCGCAGTTACCTGCAAGGCGACCCGAACGTGAAGAAAATAAGCCAGCATATTGTTAAAAAGGTAGGAGATAAGCTATTTGAGATATTCCGTAACAATAGGGAAGATTTCCAGCAAAAATGGGAAAGCCTCTCTGTTTTTGTTAAATATGGCATGTTGAGCGATGATAAATTCTACGATACTGCCAATAAATTCTGCTTGTACCAAACTACTGCGGCTGGCCAATACACCTTTGAGGAGCTGAAAGAGAAAATTTCTCCGTTGCAAACAGACAAAAATAAGAACCTGGTAGTGCTATATACTACCGACAAGGATGCACAGGATAGCTACATACAAAATGCACAGAAATATAACTACGAAGTGCTTATAATGGATGCAGTTATAGATAATCATTTTATCAACTCCCTGGAGCAAAAACTGAGCGATACCAGCTTTAAGCGGGTAGATGCCGATACACTGAACAAACTGATAGAAAAAGAGGAAACTCTGGAGTCGGTTTTGAGCAAGGATGAAGAAGAAAAGCTGAAAGCAATTTTCACTGAAACGATAGACAATAAGAGCGCTTCTATAGAGCTAAAAGCCTTGTCGCCTGATGACCTGCCTGTACAAATCACCAAAAACGAGTTTATGCGCCGTATGGCAGAAATGAGCAAAATGGGTGGTAGCCAGTATGGTTTTATGGGTGAAATGCCGGAAAATTATGCTTTGGTGGTGAACACCAATCACCCTATTGCATCCAAGATTTTGCAGGATTCCAATGGTAAAGAAACTGTTAAGAAACTGTATGACCTGGCATTGCTGTCGCAAGGTATGCTAAAGGGTAAAGCGCTTACCGATTTCATACAAAGGACCTACGCGGGTATATAGCCGGTTGATAATATTATGAAGCAAAGGGCATCCTTACAGGATGCCCTTTTTTGTTTATCTTAACTGAATATTCTTTATATAAATAAGATGTGCCAAGGGTTTTGTTGTTAAATTAAAAGCCGTTTTAGCTTAAAATGCAACGTATTACTCCTCAGTCTTTTCTATCTTTACGAACACTTTCCGTTTATCTAACATTTACTTCAACTAATGAAGCAATTTTTACGTTTTCTCCTTTTACCGCTTTTAATCATTGCTTTTTGTCAGAACGCATCTGCGAGTCATGCGATGGGTGCGGATCTTCAGTATACATGTCTGGGGGGTAATCAGTATCTTATTAGGTTAAGCTTTTACAGGGATTGTACAGGTATCCCGGCATCTTCTTTCTATCCGGTAGAGATATTAGGTTGTGGTGCAACAGTAGCAAACGTTAATCTGAATCAGGTAACTAACATAAAATGCGCGGGTGGTGGTACTTCGGGAACGGATGGTTGCGTGGTATCTCCTATTTGCACGGACTATCTTGCACAAAGCACCTGTTCGCCCGGTGGAACTGCATACCCGGGTGTAAGGCAATTGGTGTACGAAGGAATAGTAACCCTGAATTCGCCATGTGCCAGCTGGCAGGTAAGGTTTACGGAAAGCGCAAGAAACCCCAGTCAGAATACGCAAGGAGGAGGTTCTGAAAACCTATCGGTAATAGCGGTAATAAATAATACCATAGACCCGAATTCGGGATACAATGGCGTGGACTCTATCGTGTATAGAATATGCGATAATGGTGCACCCCAAATGTGTGATACAGCTGTTGCCTACCTAAATGTAGGGAATACTAAAAATTATGCGCCTGTTGTAGCTAAAACCTCATTGATGGCCGTTCCGGGTGTGCCGGGTACCTTTTGCGCATTTATAGCAGATGCCAATCCCGGGAATGTTGTAAATTTCAATCAGCTAACCTGTTTTCCTACTCAGGGTTCTGTATCCGGTACGCCAACTGTTTCGTTTGCCAATGGTACGGGTACTATATGCTTTAATTACACACCCATCAGCACTGCTACGGGTAAGGATAGCTTCTGCTTTTCGGTATGCGATAATGCAGGCGCCTGTAAAACAAGTAAGATTATCATTAATATTATCAGTTCTGTCAATGTAAATCCCAATGCAGTAACTGATACTTTTTTGCTAACAGGGGGAGATTCTCTTATCGGCTATTCCCCGTTAATGAATGATTATGATGGCAATCAATCAGATGTTCTTGTTCTGAGTACAACGCCGGTTACTAATCCTAGTAGCGGACAAGTAACTATAAACAGCCTTGGGCAAATAAGGTATGTGCCTGCACCGGGATTCTTCGGAGTAGATTCTTTCAGGTACCGTGTTTGCGATAATAACCCTGTACCGCTTTGCGATACTGCAACTGTGTGTCTTGGTGTTTTCCCTCCGGGAGTATATCCGCCATTTGCGCCCATACGCAATATTGCTATAATAAATGACAGCGCAATTGCTATTTGTACCCCTGTAACTGATGCCAACAGGGGGGACTCTATTGTTTTGGGCAATGTATTGCATACGCCTGCCGGAACTTCGGTTGGAGGATTTGCAGTTGACAATATTTCAAGGCCCGCACGTGTTTGCTATACTATAAATGCCGGTAATTTTACAGGAAATGACTCTGTGACTTTTATAGTATGCGATAAAGCAGGGTTGTGCGATACTGTACGAAACTATTTTACCGTAACTGCCAAGCCAAATAGATCCCCTATAGCTAAAGAGGACGTGTACCAGGTGCCTGTAAGCGGTGCTTATAATGGTAGCACAGTAACGGGAAATGATGTGGACCCAAATACAGGTCAGACATTTACCACAACCGTAATAAAAGCTCCCGCCAACGGCACATTCAGTATGAATGCCAATGGTACATTTACATTTACGCCTACACCACCTACGCAGATATGTAATAATTCTACTCAATTCACTTCTTTACCCACTCCATTCTATTGCATCAACTCAGGTATATTTTATAATCAGGGTGCAGTAGATGCCGATGGGGATTCACTTGTATATGCCCTGATAAATCCTTTAGGTAGTGGGTATGCTAATATCGGTTATAATACAGGATATTCGGTAACTGCGCCCATAAAGACACAGGGTGGTTTTAGTTTTAATCCTGCCACAGGACAGATGACATTTAAGCCAAATGCTATCGAAGCAGATGTGCTTACAGTAAAGGTTTCGGAATACCGCAATGGTACCTTGGTTGGTTCTACTATGAGGGATATACAGGTACAGATTATTCAGTGTACGGTATCTATACCTGAAGGTGATACCGCCAACTTTAGCACGGTAAACAATGCAACCAAAGAAGATTCCATTACTATCAGTGTTTGTCCGGGTACTACCGCTACTTTAGAGTTGCCTTTTTATGATAAGGGAGGGAAAATACTTACACTTACAAGCAGCCTTCAAAATGATCCCTCACCATTGCCCGGTGCTGTTTTTACGGCGAATGCTTTAGGTACAGGTGATGCAGACAGTATGATGGCAGTAATTAAATGGACTCCTTCAGATACTATTACTGGTTGCCGTCAGTTTATAATAACTGCTGAAAACAATGACTGCCCTATTAATGGGCGCTTTTCAAAAGCATACCGCGTTTGTATTGTTGATCAGATAAAGATCATTCCATCAGGTACAGTTTATTGCGGAGGTACTCCAATAACACTAAAAGCAAGCGGAGGCACCGTATTTGACTGGAGCCCGTCTGCAGGTCTCAGCGACACTACCATTAAGGCCCCATTGGCTACACCTTCGGCCAGCACCTGGTATAAACTTACAAGCGACTGTGGTATAGATTCGGTGCGTATAAATGTGGCTCCTCCTTTTGCATTCGATGCCGGACTTGGAGGCACTATATGCAAAAACGGGCAGATAGAACTAAACGCCAGCGTAGCAAGTACATTTGCTCCTTATGTAGTTAAATGGACACCTGCTTCTGGCCTGGTAGATCCTGTATCAGGAAAGCCTGCAAGCAATATCCTGAATCCGGTTGCAAGTCCACCGATTACTACCAAATACATGGTTTCATTTACAGGTAGCACCGGTTGCATCAATACTGATTCAGTAACAGTGAATGTAAATGGCCTGGCACCGAGAATAGAGGCCAGCACAAATAAAAATCTTGTATGCCCGGGACAACCCGTAACACTAAGCATTATTTCTAACCCAGAGGCATGCGGTATAGCCACTTCTGTATGTACAGGTATTACCAAGCTTGCTACTGTTGGTTCAGGCACTGCCTTTAGCACCAATACCCTTGCACAGTACCCTTCACCTTTCGGTGATTATAATAAGAGTTCGCGACAGCAGTATCTGTATAAAGCCTCCAATATTATACCTGTTACAGGTTCCGGAGGAACGATTACTACGATTGCTTTTGAAACCAATGGTGCCGGCGGTCCCATAAAAGATTTTACTGTAAAGCTTGGTTGTACATCAGCAGATAGCCTCACTGGCTTTCAGGGAGGATTGAGTACAGTCTTTAACGCTGCTACCTATACCTCTACTGCGGGATGGAATACCATAACCTTGGCTTCGCCCTATGAGTGGGATGGCACCTCGAATCTGGTAGTAGATATATGCAACAATAATACATCGCTCAATAAAGGTAATTTGAAAGTGCGGTCTACAACAATGCCTTACAGAGCAGTCTATGTCTCGGCAAGCACTTCCAATAATCAATGTGGAATTACAGGAACACCGTTGGTAGGTAATGCGTTGAAGCCGTTTGACCTGCCAAACCTGAGGATGAATATTTGCGTAACGGATTTCAGCAAGCTGAATGTAGCCTGGACACCAAGCTCCGGGCCAAATGCTCCTGCACCATTGAATAAAGATACCGTCTATGCAACTCCGCAAAGCCCGCAAATATATAATGTTGCCGTAAGTGATGTTACAGGGTGTGAAGGCAAGGATTTTGTATATGTAAATGTTGATACTACTGCGATACTTACTTTTAACAACGATACATTTATTTGTGCCAATAATCCATCTATTGTATTAAAGGCAGCAGTAAAATCATCATTGCCTGCAAATTCATTTACTTATACCTGGGCAGCTAATCCCGCATCCGGATTTAGCAATCCGGGCAACGTATCTCAATTTACTGTATCTCCGGCAATTGCTACCAAATATTATGTGACAGTGACAGGTGGTTCATGTCCGATGGTAGATTCTATGACTTTTTCGGTAGGTAGCAACATACCGGTAACCTTCAATGATCGCGACGTAACCTGCTTTGGAAGAAACGATGGATATGTGAAAGTAAAAACCAGTGGTGGCATAACTCCACTGAGCTATACGTGGTTGCCTGCAAGCTACTCGGGAGATAGTATCAGCAATCTTGGTCCGGGAGTATATAATGTAACAGTAACTGACGCAAAGGGCTGTACCGGCACTGCGTCAGATACCATAACAGAGCCGGCTGTGCTGCAGCTTAATTTTAGCCTGCTGAATATAAATTGCAACAGGGCGGCAAATGGAAATATAACTGCTACTGTAGTAGGCGGAACACCAACATATACTTATACCTGGTCGCCAAATGTATCCGGCTCAAACTCTGCAAGCTCGCTGGATACAGGTGCTTACAGCCTGACTGTGACTGATAGCAGGGGCTGTACCATAACAGGATCCAGGACACTAACGGAACCTGCAGGTATGACAATAACTGTAACTACCACAGATGCTACTACCAATAATGGGACGGACGGTACTGCCAACAGCAATGTGGCAGGAGGTACAGCACCATTTACATACGTGTGGAGCAATGGTGGTACTACTCAGAATATTGCTAATCTGGATTCAGGAACTTACTGTGTAACCGTTACGGATAGCAAAGGCTGTACAAAAACAGCTTGCGGATTTGTAGATAATCCTCCACCGATATTGCTGGTGTTTACCAATGTAAATGTAACCTGCCCGGGGAGTAGCGATGGTAGCTCAAGCGTAGTAGCCAGCGGAGGTATAAACCCATACCGGTATAAATGGAGTACAGGCAATGTAGCTGATACTTTATCTTCTGTAAGCAACCTGAAAGCAGGGGTGTATACAGTAACTGTAACTGACTCCTCGGGAGTACAGGTAATAAGGGCAGTGCCGATAACAGAACCACCTGTAATAGTTTTAGGAATAGATACTTTCTCTGTAACATGTACCGGCCGAAGCGACGGCGCAGTGCTGGCATTGGCAACAGGTGGAACTGCACCATTTGCCTATGCATGGCAAGCGCCGCTGAATGCAGCTACTGCCAGGGTAGATAACCTGCCTGCTGGAACCTATACGGTAATAGCAACAGACCAGAAGGGTTGTGCCGATACTGCCTCGGCTACATTGGCAGACCCTCTGCCTATAGTGGCTACTATGGGTACCATAACTAATGTAAACTGCTACGGTGGCAAGGATGGTACAGCTACAGTAAATGTAACCGGAGGCACACCTGCATACGCTTATATTTGGAGTAACAGCACACAGGCAACTGCCACAGTAAATGATCTGGCGGCGGGAACGGGCTTTGTAACTGTAACTGACAGCAAGGGTTGTGCTGATACTACTACTTATACACTAACAGAGCCGGCGCCATTTACAGTGGTTGTAAATCCTGTAGATGCGAGTTGCGCTACAAGTAATGATGGGTCTGCTACTACGGTAGTAACCGGAGGGGTAGCACCATATAAATACCAGTGGGACGGTGTACAGGGTGCAGACAATATAAGTACATTGGATACAGGTTTCCATACGGTGATTGTAACCGACCAGAATTCATGCACTGCAACGGCTACCTTTACTACAGATACGGTATATGTATTGCGCGTAGGGATTACTACCACAGATGCTACCTGTTTTGGCAGTACTAATGGTACTGTAACAGTAGCACCGGTAAATGGCACCCCTGCATATACTTTCAACTATTTGTCTTCGCTGAATACAGTGGTGATCGACCCTACAGCATTGCAAGCCGGCAACTACACGGTGACAGCTACAGACAGCAAAAGCTGTAATGCAGAAGGAGCATTCACCATTAACCAGCCAACAGAAATTGTGTTGAGCTTTGGGATAAAAGACCCACTGTGCTTTAATGATAACAATGGTAAGGCATGGGTAACACCGAGCGGCGGAACGCTTGGCTATACATATGACTGGTCACCAAATGCCTCTGTAACTGATACACTTGGCGGTGTGCCTGCGGGTACTTACCAGGTAGTGGTTACAGATGGTATAGGCTGTACCAGCTTCGGTGATACAGTACTGGTGAATCCTACACAGCTTACATCTTCTATCATTAATAAAACAGAAATTACCTGTGCAAATAATATAGATGGAAAGGCGGAAATAGAGGCTGTGGGTGGTACACCTCCCTACAGCTATTTGTGGAGCGACCTGAACAATACATCGGCTGCCCAGCTGACAGGTGCAGGCCCCACAACCTACACAGCCACTGTAACAGATATAAACGGATGTTCATCTACATCTACGGTTACATTCACTTCGCCTCCGCTGATTACATTCAGCATAGCACAGGGCGACTCTGTTTCATGTCCCGGCTATACGGATGGTACTATTGAGCTATTGGGCTTTGGTGGCACACCGGGCTTCCCTGTAGAGTATACTTATGCCATCAATAACGGGATTTTCCAGAATTCGGGCGACTTTAAGGATCTGGCGGCAGGCACTTATAGTGTAACTATCAGGGATGGCAATAATTGTGAAGCAGATACTATACTTACAGTAGGACAGCCTATACCATTGGTAGTAAGTGTTTTGCCAAATGATACCACGCTGGAGCTTGGCGAGCAGATACAGTTGTATTCATTTATACAAGGCTACACAACGGATGCAGTACAGGCATATATATGGGTACCGGGCACCGGACTCAGCTGTACAGATTGTGCATCTCCGGTTGTATCTACTTTCAATGATCAGGAGTACACTTTAACAGTAAGGTACAGAAACAAATGCAGCGCTTCGGCACAAGTGAACATCTTAGTTAAAGATGGTCCTGAATTCTTTATCCCGAATATGTTTTCGCCGAATGGTGACGGACAGAATGACAAGTGGGAACTGTACGGTTTGGGATTGAGGGAGGTAAGCGCTACTATATTTAACCGATGGGGAGAAAAAGTTTTTGATTCTATGGGGAATCAATTTACTTCGTGGGATGGTACCTTCAAAGGAGTGCTTCTGGATACCGACGTTTATGTCTATTATGTTAAAGTGGTGTACCTAAACGGTAAGGTGAAAGAAAAAACTGGCTCAATAACTTTGGTAAATTAAAAAAAGAAATAACTTAGAAGTCCCTTATTCGTATATTAAACAACATTCATCAAGAACTATGAGGAAAATTATACAACTAATTGTTTGTGTATTCGTTGCTACCAGTGCGTTTGCCCAGGATCCACACTGGTCACAATTCTACCTGATGCCACAAATACTTAATCCGGCAATGATAGGTGCCTTCAATGGTAACTACCGTGCAAGCGGATTATTCAGGGGCCAATGGGGCGAAGTACTTAAAAATGAGAACGTTCCGATGTTCCGTACTTACTCGGCTGCAGTAGATTTTCGCACAAACAAAGCATTCGGTAAAAACGATGCTTTCGGTTTTGGCGCTTTCTTCACAGGAGATAAAGCAGGTGATCTTAAATTCGGTACCAACAGTGGTGGTATAGGTATATCCTATCACAAATCTCTGGACAGAAAAGGAACCCACTTCCTTACCCTTGGTGTACAGTCTGAAGTTTTCAACCGTACTATAGACTACAGCCAGATAAAAACAGGTAGCCAGTGGGATGGATTGGCATACAATCCGAACCTTGCTCCAAACGAATTTTTGGTAGATGATAATTTCCTGTTCTGGGATGTGTCTGTTGGTTTGATGTACTATGGCCGTTTTAATAAACGTACTACTGCTTATGCAGGCTTCTCTGCCTTCCACTTGAACAGTCCTTCAGTATCTTTCCTGAATGTAGATACCGTAAGGTTGAACAGGAAGTTCGTAGGTCACGCAGGTGTTAGGTTCCCGTTGGGTGGCAGGTTCGACCTACAGCCTAAGTTCATATACATGCAACAAGGACAAAGCATGGAGTTGATAGCTGCAGCAGATATCAGGATACTATTCGAAGAGCGCTACCCTGAAGGTAATAACTTCCGTTTCGGTGCGATGTTCCGTGCAGTAGGTGGAGACACCAGAGCAGTATGGAAAGATAAAGCATTGAATCCTGAAGCAGTGATACTTACAGCAGGTATCGACTACGAAGGTGTTAGCTTGGGTGTAGCTTATGACGTCAATGTATCTCAATTGATAGCGGGATCAAGGTCACGCGGTGCTTTCGAGGTTGGTTTGTCTTATGCAGGCAGCTGGAAAAAACGCAAGAAACAAACTATATTCTGCCCTCGATTCTAAGGGATAACAGCGTAGAAAAATATTGAAAAGGGAATGAGCAATCATTCCCTTTTTTTGTGCCCTGTAGCGAATGATTTAGTAATTGACAGGATAATTATAACCTATGCCGTAAAGTTATCTGACAGGTGTCTAATAAGGCCAATGCAATCAGGATTTTGCTAACGGGCAGGCATAAAAAAAGCGCATCGGCTGATGCGCTTTTTTTATGTTGTATAAGTTGAAGCTTATGCGTTGATCATTACCGGCATTACCAGCATCAGCAAGTCTTCGCCTTCCGGTTTTTCTACCGGGCGAAGTACACCAGCCCTTGTAGGCGTAGAGAGCTCTATTTCAATTTCACTGGTATCGAGTACGCCAAGCATTTCGATAAGGAAACGCGCGTTGAAGGCGATATCCATATCGTTGCCTTCGTAGCCGCATGTCAGGCGCTCATTTGCCTCATTGCTGAAGTCAAGGTCCTGTGCAGATATTTTAAGCTCGCTACCCGTGATATTCAATACTACCTGGTAGGTTGTTTTGTTAGAGAAGATAGAGATACGGCGAAGCGCATTCTGGAACTCCAAACGGTTCAATGTAAGCTTGTTCGGATTGTTTTGTGGTATTACCGCGTTGTAGTCCGGGTAGTTTGCATCAATCAAACGGCAGATAAGCTTCGTGTTTTCGAACTCGAAGAATGCGTTTGATTTATTGTAGCTAACGGTGATAGCCTTGTCGTTGCCCGGCACAGATGATTTCAACAGGTTAAGGGCCTTTTTAGGCACGATGAACTGGCTTGCTTTAGCAGCACGCACATCGCTCCTGCGCAGGCGCACCAGCTTGTGTGCATCGGTAGATACAAAGGTCATGCCTTCTT
>DLGO01000120.1 GCA_002482725.1 Bacteroidetes bacterium UBA7692
TTAAATTATTGATAAACAGGATTTTGGTAACGAAAAAATGATGTCAATTTTTAATCAAAAATGGTTGCTTTGCAATAGTCAATTCTGAATCAAAATATATGATCAAAACAGAATCAATAAAACATATAAGCCGCATATTGGCATTTGTGATGCTAATACTGCCTATGGTAATCTTTGCCCAGAAGAATACTGAGCTGAGGCGCTATAAGGCACCACAGGCCAAGCAAGGCGTGGTGGCAAACAGGGACCACTTTATTGTATTCTCAAACGACAGTGTAGTAAAGTATACCAAGGATTCAGGCAAGGTGGTTCAGGTATACCATACCGACAAGCTAAAGCACCTTAACAGTGGCATATTGAGGAATGGGAAGCTATACTGCGCACACTCCAATTACCCTGAGATACCGATGTGGAGCAGCATAGAGATATGGGATGAAAAAACGCTGGAGCATACAGGAAGCCACAGTTTTGGCATAGAGAATGGCTCCTGCACCTGGATGGACATATACAAGGGACATTACTATGTTATGTTTGCACATTATGCCACACCAGGCAAAATGGAACCCGGCAAAGATGTGTCGTGGTCGCAACTGGTGAAGTACGACATGCACTGGCAAAAGGTAGAGGGATGGGTACTACCGCCGGATTTGGTAAAGCATATAAGCCCGTTCAGCCTTTCGGGTGGGGTGATAACGAATAAGGGAGAAGTCATCTGTACGCCGCATCATTTTCAGGAACTGTATGTACTGGCTTTCCCGGAGATAGGTTCTGAGATGACATGGAAGACTTCTATTCCAAGCCCGATAAGCGGACAGGCAATAGCACTTGATACTTATGAAACAGATGTGCTGTGGGGCATAAGCCGGGAAACAAAGGAGGTGATAAAGACAAAGCTGGTTTGGAAATAATGAATAGGAAAAATGATCAAAAATTGAATTGTATTCCTTATCAATTATGAGCTATAGATAATTGAATATCAAATGATAAGGTCCTGAATTATGATATATGAGTTTCACCCAAAAATGACAATAGAACAATAATCAATTCGGATAGTCAAAATTTGGTGGCATACTAGAACGATAGGACTATTATAAACCACTAAAATAACCTTAAAATGACCGCAATTTGAGTCGCCATACACTATTTTGCCCTTGGGCAATTAATTTATCTCAATAAGATTTGGAAGTTCTAAATCTTTTTTTATCATTGACGAAAATTACAAGCTAACCAAACAATCGGCAATATGGCTCGCAAATTATATACATTAGAATACATCGTTCGTTCATCCCCGGCTATATTGTGGGAGTTCGTAACGGACCCAAGCAGCCTGGCTCAATGGTTTGCAGACTACTGCGATGCGCAGGAGGAGCAGTACGTTTTTGGATGGAACGGCACCTACGAAAAAGCAGAAGTAGTAGAACTGGAAGACGAGGAATTTGTAAAATACCGTTGGCTGAAAGGCAATGCTGATGAGTTTTTCAGCTTTAAAGTGTACAAAAGCGAGATAAGCAATGAAACTGTATTGGAAATACAGGACTTTGCCGAGCAGAAAGAGATAAAAGACAATACTTTTCTTTGGGATAACCAGATAGAAGACCTGAAGCACGCCATAGGCGCAGCTTAAGCAATGTAAGCGCCATCATGAAGAAATTAGATTGGTTGGCAATCAAGAGTTTTATCGGGCCGTTTATACTTACATTCTGCATAGCGCTATTCGTGCTGGTAATGCAGTTTCTGTGGAAGTATATTGACGATCTTGTCGGCAAAGGGTTAACCATTCCGGTTGTTATAGAGTTGCTATTCTATGCTTCGGCTAAGCTGGTGCCCATGGCTTTGCCACTGGCAGTGTTGCTGGCCTCTATTATGACCATGGGAAGCTTTGGCGAACACATGGAGCTAACGGCAACCAAGGCTGCCGGCATATCCCTGCTCCGCTTTTTGCAGCCACTGGCAGTAACCGTAACTATCATAGGTATTTTTGCCTTTTTCTTCTCTAACAGCCTTTTGCCAAAAGCAAACCTGAAGTTCGGGGCCTTGCTGTATGATATACGGCACCAAAAGCCCATAATGGCACTGAAAGAGGGTATTTTCTATAGCGGTATAGAGGGTTACAGTATCAGGGCAATGCGTAAAGGTGAAGATGGCAAGTCGATATATGACGTAACGGTGTACGACCATACCAGCGGGCAAGGAAATGACCATGTGATAACCGCTGAGAAGGGCATCATGGATCAGGAAGATGAAAAGCTAGTGCTGATACTGAAACTATACAATGGCCACCAGTATAAGGATGTGCAACCAAAAGACCCGTTGAAAAAGACGTACGGGATGTACCGCTCGGCCTTTAAGACGTATGAGAAGAAATTTGACCTGAGCCAGTTTAAGCTGAACCGCAGCGATGAGAACTACTTTAAGGATATGCGGCAGATGATGAGCCTGGCACAACTGCAACTTGAAGAGGATTCGGTAAAAAACGGTGAGCAGACCTTGATAAAAGGACTGCATGATTACCTGTTCCCTTACTACGCATACAGGCGTTTGGGATTGGACTCGGTGAAAAAGGGTGAAAAAGAAGCAGCTTCGCTCACAAATTTTGATGCGGCATTTAAAGCTATACCCAAAGCCGATAAGCTACTGATAGTGGAGCGCGCTATGAATCAGGCAAGGAATGTAAAGAACTATACAGGGATAACCACCAAACAACTTGAATTTAAGGAGAAAGAATGGGTGAATGTAATGATAGAGATATACAGGAAATTTACACTGGCCATTGCCTGCCTGGTATTGTTTCTGGTAGGTGCGCCATTGGGCTCTATCATCCGGAAGGGAGGATTAGGCTGGCCACTGTTCTATGCTGTTATCTTCTTTATATTTTACCATGTGAGCTCGATTATAGGGGAAAAAATGTGCGAGAAGGATAAACTGACAGTGTTTAATGGCATGTGGCTCAGCACTTATGTACTGTTGCCTATTGGTTTGTTCCTGACTATAAAGGCAACAGATGACTCCCGCTTATTTCATGCAGACTGGTACCTTAAACTATTCAGAAACAAAAAGAAGGCAGATGCAAAGGTTATCCTCTAAAGCCATACTGCTCTCCTACCTGACGGCTGCTATAATGTTTCTGGTTTTAGCATTATGTGTGGCTAAAGGAACAGAATTTAGCTATATAGAGCCATTCAGGAACCCAATTGCCGATGAAGTATTCAAGTTTTGTACAAAGCTGGGGGAAGCGGTATTTATTACTGCCATGCTGGTTGCCATACTAACATTCGGTTCTGTTGCCGAAGGATTGAGTTCTGTGCTGATAATATTGGCAATGGCGGTAACGGTAAACCTGCTAAAGCATTCAGTATTTCCTGAGTACCACCGCCCTGTGTTATACATGGAGCAGCACTTTCAGCTTAGCTTAAGCCCCGTGCCGGGAACCGAGCTTTGGAAAAACAACAGCTTCCCCTCGGGGCACACATCGGCGGCATTTACTATTTGTGCGCTGTTTTCCCTTATAAGCAGAAAGACATACGTAGTCGTTGGTTTCCTTTGTATCGCTATCCTTGTGGGCTTATCGCGCATGTACCTAATGCAGCATTTTCTGGTAGATGTGTGTGCAGGTAGCTTTATAGGAACCGGCTTTGCAGCTGCGCTCCTTTTTATTCGTAGCACAGGTTTTTATAAAAGGCTCCCTCAACGGCCTATATTTGCCTACTATAAACGGTAAGCAGTTATTTTACAAAACAGCATGAAGCTTTTAGATAGTATCTTACACTTTCCCACCCGTCTCTTCCTGATCATTATCGGGCTGATATTGTTTGTGCCCTTTATAGGAAGTGTGCACCTGTTTGACTGGGACGAGATCAACTTTGCCGAAAGTGCCAGAGAAATGATAGTAACGGGTAACTACAGAATGGTACAAATCAATTTTGAGCCGTTTTACGAAAAGCCACCGTTCTTCATCTGGCTGCAGGTATTCAGCATGAAATACTTTGGCATCAATGAATTTGCTGCCAGGCTTCCGAATGCCATTTGTGGCATTGCCACGCTTATGACTGTATCCAGCATAGGCAGAAAGCTGTACAACGGCAGGTTTGGCGCATATTGGGCTTTGCTCTTCGCCTGTTCCATTTTGCCCCAACTATATTTCAAGAGCGGCATCATAGACCCGGTATTCAATTACCTTATCTTTTCGGGTATTTATTTCCTATTCCGTATATCGATGCCGGATGAGTTTGAAAGCTACAAGACACGCCGCAAGACCCGCAGGTTTTACCTGATGGTTTCGGCAGGTGCAGTAGGGTTGGCTATATTGACTAAGGGTCCTGTAGCTTTAGGCTTGGTTATATTGACCATAACGGCCTTTATGATATGGAACAGAGGTAAACTATCGCTGGGCACCAAGGATTTCATAGCATGGACGCTTATAATTGTCGCAATAATAACTGCGTGGCTGAGCTTTGAGGTGCGTGCCAACGGATTAAAATTCCTTGATGAGTTTGTTGCTTATCAGATTCGCCTGTTCAGTACGCCTGACTCAGGGCATGGCGGGCCATTCTATTATCACTTCCTGGTATTACTTATTGGCTGTTTCCCTGCATCTATACTGGCTATCGCGGGACTGCGCAAGGATAGCTCCGATGACTACAGACAAAGGGCTTTCAAGAG
Source organism: Bacteroidetes bacterium UBA7692 (assembly GCA_002482725.1). Lineage (GTDB taxonomy): Bacteria > Bacteroidota > Bacteroidia > Chitinophagales > LD1 > UBA7692. Next base: position 4,660 of record DLGO01000120.1, read on the forward strand.
ATGGATGATAGTGTTGCTGGTGGTAGTATTGGTTGTATTCTCGGTAGTGAAGACTAAGATCATCCACTATTCATCGCTGGCGTATTTTCCTTTGACGTTTCTCGGGGCTTACTATATAGAGAAAGTATATACCAACAGGCTGAAGTTTTCGTGGTGGGTAATAGCACCAATTACGTTGATTGGCGGATTGCTGGCAGCAGCGGCTATATTGCTGCCCATAATAGGTGCTAATCCTGATATAATCCCTGCAGCACTGCTGAAAGACCCAATGGCAAAAAGCTCGCTGGGAGCCTCTGTAATATGGAAGCGATATGATATATGGATAGGTTGTGTGCTGGCGGCGGGATTGGCGTTAATGCTCATTACCCACTTCATGGGCAGGATACGGATGCCTTTTATAGCATTGCTTTTGGGTACTTGTATCTTTACCAATGCAGTATATATTCACTTTGTGCCAAGGATAGAGCGCTATTCTCAGGGTGCCATGATAGATTTTATTAAACAAAAGCGGATAGAGAAGAAGCGGATAGACCCTATGGGCTTCAAGAGCTATGCCCACCTTTTTTACGGAAAGCAGAGTGCAGCAGTGAGAAAAGAGCCATTCCACTACATAATAACTAAGGAGCAAAAGCTGGCAGAGGTAAATACGTGGGTATATGCACATGAGGTCGGCAGGAAGAACGGGTTTGTGTTTTTGGAGTGTTATTAAAAATTAGCAATTGGCAGGCAACAATATTCGGTTAAACTAACGTTTATTTACATCAGTTAAATATGCCCCGTGCAAACAACCTTTGAGGTACAAGCGGGTTCTTGTAAGTGAAAATATGATGCGACATATCTTTTTGTTATTACTTCTGGCGATATTGTCTTTGCAGGTGGGTGCACAGGAGGATGACCTTCC
>DLGO01000117.1 GCA_002482725.1 Bacteroidetes bacterium UBA7692
CAGAAGTGTTCGGAGGACCTGCTCAATATACGGCAGAGGAAGGGTCTCACCATAAGATGATTCAGAAGCACCTCTTTAAACATTTGCAGGAAAATCACAGGCAGCGTTGGGTGCAACTGCTAATGTTGTCTGCTGATGAAATTGATCTGCCGGCTGACCCTGAATTCAGATCGGCTTTTGTTGCCTACATAGAGTGGGGAAGCAGAATAGCAGTGCTCAATTCCAATGCTGCTGATGTATCTGTAAAACCAGATGAACCTATGCCTGTTTGGGGTTGGGGCGTACCTGGCGGGCCATTTGTAACAGAATAAAAAGGTAGGTAACTATATCAACTACTTTACCATAAGGCTAATTCGGGATCTTTAAATTTCCCTAAAATCTAACCTGCGCCAAAAAATAACTCAATCTTGGCTGTATAAATTTACCCAATGAAAAAACGCCTGAAAGCCATAGCTATTTTGCTTGTAGTATTTGCTGTTATGAGCATAGCTGCAATTATTATTGCCGATAAGTATATTACATCTCATACTGCGGATTTCCTTTACGAAGATGTAGAGGCTATACCTGCACGGAGGGTGGGTGTGCTGTTGGGAACCACGGCCAAGCTAAAGTCAGGCAGGGATAATGTGTACTTTACCAAAAGAATAGCAGCCACAGCTGCCTTATACAAGGCAGGAAAGATTCAATATGTGCTGGTGAGTGGCGACAACCGCAAAGAGAGCTACAACGAGCCGGAAGATATGCGCGCGGCACTTATAGCGGCAGGGGTGGACTCCACTAAGATACATATGGACTTTGCAGGCTTCCGCACATTCGATTCTATGGTGCGGGCAAAGGAAATATTCGGGCAGGATTCATTCACGGTTATTTCTCAGAGGTTCCACAATCAGCGCGCTGTATTTGTTGCACGCAACTATGGCTTGCCTGCTATAGCCTATAATGCAGGTGATGTAAATGCTTACTATGGCTTCAAGACTATGATACGCGAAAAGTTTGCACGGGTAAAGGTGTTTGTGGATATGGCCATGGATACTAAGCCCCACTTTTTGGGTGAGCGCGTAGAGATCAAATAATATCTGCCTGGCTATCACTTTCAAGTAAAGCAATGAACTCATCTCTGCTGATATGCTCTGCACCCATGCTCTGTAGATGCTCTGTACCTACCTGGCAATCTATAAAACGGAACTTGCCACTTTGGCAAAGCCATATCAGGGCGGCCTTGCTTGCATTGGAGACCTTGCTGAACATACTTTCGCCACTAAGCCCTCCATTGACTTCCACACCGTACAGGCCGCCTACCAGCTCACCATGCTGCCATATCTCTACCGAATGTGCCCGGCCAATGCGGTGAAGGGACGTATAGCCTATAATGAAATCGGTAGATATCCAGGTGCCGGGCTGGTTGCGCCTTGGCACACCTGCGCAGGCTTCTATTACGCGGTCAAATGCTTTATCTATTGTAATTTCAAATTCTCCGCTTTTCATGACCTTTTGCATGCTTTTGGATATTATTATCCTTTCGGGAAAGAGTACCAGCCTGGGGTCGGGCGAATACCAGAAAAACATGCCTTTTTCTTCGAACCAGGGAAATATACCCCGGCTATAGGCCAGTTGAAGGCGCTCCGGAGAAAGGTCTCCGCCTATCATCAGCAATCCGTCCTCTTCTGCTTCGGCTACATCCGGAAACCATAATTCATCGCTTTCCAACAGGTAAATCATAGTGTAAAAATAGGGCTACTTCGGTTTATATTGTTTTAATAATCATGCTAAAATCAATAATTGGTATACGGCGGAAAAAACGCATATCTTCACTAGTTCATTATGCAAAGTATCTATAGTATCGGATACCTAAAATTGCTGATGGAATAAACAAGGTTGATGTATGAATAAAGGTGGCCCTGTAGTGGTTATTGAAGATGATGTGGAGGATCAGGAATTGTTGAGTGAGATATTTGCCAAGCTGGATTATCCGAATGAAGTGGTATTCTTTAAAGATGGCAATGCTGCGCTGGACTACCTGAACAGAAATGATGTATTGCCGTTTCTTATTTTGTCGGACATAAACATGCCAAAGATAGATGGCTTTGAGCTACGGCTAAAGGTGCATACCAATGAGCAGCTGCATGTGAAATGCATCCCGTATTTGTTTTTTACTACCGGAGCTACCAAGCAATCTGTAATAGATGCGTATTCGATTTCGGTACAAGGCTTTTTTGTGAAACCGAAAAGTTATCAGAAACTGGAGAGCACCATCAGCATAATAATGAAGTACTGGACAGAGTGCATAGCGCCAAACAGCATGGAAAACTAACATGCCCGTGAGGTAGGTGAAATTACCTGATTGATACCTGTATACTCACATTTCGGATAAATATAGTATATCTTGTAGCCCGTTGGGCATACGTTGAATTTTCAACAGCACTGCCACAGCACAAGGAGAAGAAGCATGAATAAGAATGGACCTGTTGTAGTGATTGAAGATGATATAGATGATCAGGAAATCCTGGGAATGATATTCAGTAAGCTGGCATACGACAATCCTGTTATGTTTTTCAAAGACGGATACGAAGCGCTGGAGTATTTACAAAGGTCAGATGTAATACCTTTCCTTATTCTTTCGGATATCAATATGCCCAAGATAGATGGCTTTGAGCTGCGCTCCAAAGTGCAATCTGACAGGGACCTGCACATCAAGTGCACCCCGTATATATTCTTTACCACTACATCCAGCAATAAGTCGGTTACAGATGCTTATGAAGCTTCGGTACAAGGCTTCTTTGTGAAGCCATCAGGCATAGATCAAATGGAATCTACTATCCGCAAAATAATGGAGTACTGGAAGGAGGCATTGTCACCTGCAGCTTAAGGCCTAGATATTATAGGGCCGATTTAGCCTTTTTTATTTTCCAGATTTTTACGAGCAGCTTTTCAGATACAGACTGCGCAAAAGTCTTTCTGTACCGCTGTTTCAGCAACTTGTTGAAGTTGCCTTCATTAGAGAAAATATCGTTTTCTACCCATTGCCTGTAGGGTATGGCATAGCAGATATTGAAGAGGATAAAGGCCGCACTATCCAGCCATCCCTGCTTTAGTATGCCCGCCCTTTTTACGATAGAGCCTACTGAATAGAAATTATTGATGAACCAGGTAGCCCCGTTATAGATGTCCTTGTCATTTACACCTTCTGGTATATAGCTCAGGTGGTTACCATCAAATACTCCATAAGCCTCCTCGGTGGGATATACACCTTTCTTTTTATAATACTTATACGATGCAGTGCCGGGGTTGTAGGTAAGGAATGTGAGCTTGACATACATGATGCCAACCTCGCGGAAAAAGTTGAGGGTATTGCTGAATGTTTGCGGCTTGGTATCCTTCATGCCAAGTATAAATCCGGATGCTATCAATACACCGTGTTTACGTGCCTTTTCGATTATCCTTTTATAATTGGCTATTATGTTGGTATTCATTTTGTGCACCGACTTCAGGGCTTCATCTTCTATGGTCTCCAGGCCGCAGTATATCATTTTGCAACGCGCCTGGCCCAGGGCTTGCAGTATTTCATCGTCATCCAGGTTTTCTATACAGGTTTCTGCCATAAAGCCAAGGGCATCCGATGCTTTTATGATCTTGCACACGTCCAGTACATGCTGCTTGCTTACACCAAAGTTGTAGTCGATAATATTGATAAACCTGGCACCGATAGCAGTAACCTCAGATTGTATAATGTCTATTGGCTTCAGGTGGTAGTGCTTGTTCTGCATGGTATGCACCATACAAAATGTACATACCTCGGTGCATCCGCGCGATGTTTCCAGAGGCAGTCCCATAAACAGGTTGTATTCATCCAGGTGAGGAACTATGCTCCAGTCGGGTGATGTAAGGGTTTTGGAAATGGAGGTGTTCTCTCCGGTATAAATGGGCTGAAGCGTACCATTTTTCAGGTCGCTGATAAAGCGTGCAGCTACAGAATCGAATAGTCCTTTTACTATATGGTCTGCGTGGGGGAAGCACTTATCCGGTAATAGGGAAGGAAATTCACCACCCCAGAGTATAGGTATATCGGGTACTATCTTTTTTAGCGCTGCTGATATTTCGCAGGCAAGGTCAAAGTTCTGGCTGCTCACTTTTAATCCTATAAGGATAGGCTGCTCTCGGAGGCACACATCATAAAATGAAGCAGTATCCCGGTAGTTTAGATCTGTGATAGTTACCTCATATTGATCTTTGAAAAATGAAGCGAGATATGCCAGGCTAAGGCCTAGTGTACCTTTTGGGAAGGTGGGCAAATCAAGCAAGAACAATTTTTTCATTTTAATACTCCACAATTCCCATTCCATTTGCCAGAAGCACCGTGGCTAAACGGGCTATGCAAACCGGAAAACTATCCTCGTTTTTTATTTATAGCTATTGAACTTAAAAAATACACTAAGCCAATATTATGGCTTATCCCAAAGGTAACCTAATTTCCGATACTTGTTAATGGGGAATAGTGGCTACAAATATTTGCATTGATTGCTGATAATCAGCCGGTAATAAAGAGCTTTTGTCATCTTTTTAATTTTTATTGGATAATAGCTGTAATAAGGTAAATTTGTATAAACACAATTTTACTAATGAACAAATTTTACCTTTTGCTTACTGCCCTTTGCGTAAGCTTTTATGCAAATGTTTCCGGTCAATGTACGCCAGATGGTAGCGTAACTTCCGGAGTATCGCCATCATCTTCTGCAGTACCATGCGCAGACAGGACGGCAGCATTCAGCCAGACTTTTACATTTGTGGTTCCCTCTTCGTTGGGTATTACTACGGTAAAGTTTGACTCTATTACCAACCTGCCTTCAGGTCTTACTTATGCATTTAACCAAAACCCTGCCGAGTATGCAGCAGGCAGCCGTGGTTGCTTTATAGTATCCGGCACCCCGGGCGCTTCAGTACCATGTGGCCAGTACAAAACACGCATATATGTAACTATCACATCCAGCTTTGTAGGAACTGTAAAAGGCCCTATGGACTCTATAGCTACAGCAGCAGGTATCTCTGGTTTCGATCCTATATACATCAGGGTTAAGGATATCGCAGGTGTTTGTCCTACCATTAACAATAACAATCAGGCATTTACTGCAGACGCTACATGCGGTATAGCAGCCGGTGGCGCTCCTATAGTTACTACTACAGCATCTACAGGCATAGCACAAACCACAGCTGACCTGAACGGTATAGTTAACCCTAACGGATTGACTACAGCAGTTAGCTTTGAGTGGGGATTAACCACATCTTATGGCAATACAGCTACACCATCTCCATCAAGCCTGGTAGGTGCCAATGGCATTAATGTTACTGCATCTGTAAACGGTTTGCAACCAAGTACGCTATACCACTTCCGTGTGAAAGGTGTGAACACGTCAGGAACTACGAATGGCAATGACCTTACCTTTACTACGCTTGCTCCGCAAACAGCGGGTAACTGCACAGCTAACCCAAATCAGGTAACATTGTTTGAACCACTGCCTGACCAGATTGCGTGTATCAGAAAAGGACAAGCATACAATGAAGTAATGTATATCAACTTCACTACTATAGCTAACCAGGTAAGCTTTGACTCTGTAAGGATCGACAGCCTTGGCAATATGCCTGCCGGTATCAACGCTTATCCGAACCAGGTAGATAAAACCTACCGTGCTACAGAGTCTGGTTGCATACAGATAACAGGTACCAGCAATGCAGATTGTGGCCAGTACAAGTTCAAAATCTATGTTACCATCTGGACATCATTTTCTCCAAACCCAATCAAAGGCGAATTGTATGATATAGCTACCAGCTTTGGCTTTGGTGGAGCGGTTCCTCAGTATTACCACCGTGTTACGGCTTGTCCTGCACCTACTTGTCCTGCATTGGATGCAAGCCAGACGGTAGCTTTTGTTCCAGCGGCTATATGCACTAATCCGGGTGCTTTGGTATTGCCGATTATTACAACTACAGGTGTTACTACCTTCTGCCAGGGCAACAGCGTAAAACTATCTGCGGGTAATAACTATACCAGCTACGAATGGAGCAATGGCTCTACTGATTCTACCGCTACTGCTACGACATCAGCAAGCTATAACGTAACGGTAAGCAATGGATGTGAAACAGGAAGCGCAGCAGCACCAGTGGCAGTAACTGTAAAACCTACACCTACAGCAGCATTTACCGGAACAGGAAATGTATTGACAGCAACACCTGCAGTAGCCAACTACAAATGGGTAAGGAATGATACCATAATACCGGGCGCTACAAGCCAGACCTACACTATAACACAAGGAGGAGACTACTCTGTGATAGTAACTCTTGGTGGTTGCTCAGATACTTCTGCGGTAAGGACGCTTACCTACACTTTTGTAGGTGTTGAGGAAATCGCCGGTATCAAAAACCTGACACTGGTTCCAAACCCTGCAAACTCTTTCATTACTGTTCGCGCATCAGTAGCTGGTAGCACTGTAAACGAAATTACCCTGCATGATATAGTAGGCCGTGCTATCCAGACTATATTGGTAAACCATGCATCGGGCAGCAGCTTCGAGCATAAGATCGACCTGTCAGGTATCAGCAACGGTACTTACTTTATACAGGTAAATACTGAAAAAGGAAAAGTAACAAGGTCTTTCGTGAAGAACTAATCAGTTCATCTGAATTATAAGGAAAGCGGCTTTGCAGTGATGCGGAGCCGCTTTTTTGTTTTTAGAAATAGAAAGGACAGAATTACCTAACTTGCTGTATAAACCTGAGATAATGATACCTGATACATTCCCGGAAATAGAAACCGCAAGGCTCAGGATTATTCAGCCGGAAGAACGCCATTTGCAAGACTTGTATGCGGTGTATAGCGATGAAGAATGTATGCGTTACCGGGATGATTATCCGCAACAGCACCCGGAGGAAACAAAGAAGTTATTAGCGATTTTTGCGGAGCGACATGCTAAAAAGTCAGCTTTGGATTGGTGCATTGCCCTGAAAGATAGTACTACAGAACATAAGGTGATAGGAACCTTTGCCTATAACAGGTATGCGGAAAATGGCCTTGGTGTGATCGGCTATGTCTTGAACAGAGCATATCAGCATAAGGGAATGATGACAGAGGTGCTGGAAGCCATGATACAGTTTGGGTTTGAGCAATTGAAGCTGCATAAGATAGAGGCGCATGTACTGCCCGGAAATGATTTTTCGGAGAAGCTGCTGCTGAAGCTTGGCTTCGTGAAAGAAGGCCTGCTGCGGGAGCGGGAATATTTTAAGGGCAAGCACCAGAGCTTTTATGTGTATGGCAGGCTGCTGAGTGATGGCGATGGACCTCAGTATTTTGATATAGAATAGGAACACCACAAATCTGTATCTCTAATGAAGCTTTGCTTTTTTGCCCAGCTGAAAATTCATCCAGCTTCGCCAATGCTTCCTGCCATAGGGTATCTTTGAACTACTTTTTGAAGAGGCCGAAATGGCCTATTTCCTTTACCTTATATTCTGCTGGCGTGATTCGTTTTAGGACAATGCCTGCGCTGCTGCGTATGTGGTTCCAAAAGGCGGCTCCCTGAAATATGGCACCGAGGTACCGAGGGCAGTATGTATTAAATCCTCCTTAGATACCTTTGGTGATTGGTATGTTTACTGAACGGTTTGGTATTTATGAATAGGGAGGGGATTGAGAAATGCAAGAGTTAGAAGTAAGATAGGAATTGAATGAATGATTGCTTTGTATGATAAATGCACTTTATTACCATTATGTTAAAGTTCCTTGATTACGATAGGAAATAAATGCTCTACATTTGTTATAGAAATGAGAACATTTGTAATGTCCGATATTCATGGCAATAATGATCTCTTTAGAAAATCACTTAAGAAAATAGGTTTAAATAAAAGAGATAAACTTATTCTTTTGGGTGATTTAATAGATAGAGGTTCTGATAGCAAGGAAGTTTTGGATACGGTAATTTTATTGTTGAATAGTGGGTTCGATGTAAAGTGTATACTTGGCAATCATGAGCGGATGTTTTTAGATGCTCTTGTAGATTTAAATAGTTTGAACCATTGGATGTTAAATGGTGGTGATAAAACTTTGATGAGTTTTCTTACAAGTTCAATTGAAAAAATACCAATTAGGTATTTTGATTTAATCAGGTCATTTGAAAATTATATGGTAAACGATGATTTTATACTTGTACATGCGGCACTTAATATGAAAATTAAAGACCCATTTAGTGATATTAATACAATGTTGTGGGATAGAGAGCCACATAAATATTTGGATCCAGTTTGGTTGGGTCATAGAAAGCTAATTCATGGACATACCCCGCTCAGCCAATATGAAATAATTCATGCTTTGAATAGTAATGAAAAAATTGTTTGTATTGATAATGGAGTATATATTAATAGAATTGGTTATGGAGCACTTTGTGTATTACAATTAGAAACCTTAGAATTAAATTTTTGTAAATGAAGATATTGGAGGTTACAAGAAACATTAACCGAGGTGGATTCGGAATTATTGATGAAGTTAAGTGTGATGATGGGAATCTTTATGCTAGAAAAAGATTTTTTCCAGCTACTGAATTTCAGGAAGATGCACAGTTGTGCGATAGACTTAAAGTTAGATTTATTAGAGAAGTTCGTACCCAAAAAAAATTGCCATCAGAATATTTTATTCCTATAATTTTTGATGATTTAAACGCATCAGAACCATATTTTTTAATGCCATTGGCTGATGATGTTTACACCAATGAGATAGCATCGTGTAAATCAGATAAAAGGCATCCTCAAGGCTTAGGCGATATTTTAAATGCCTTGGAGTTCATCCATGATAAAGGATTGGTTCATCGTGACTTAAAACCACAAAACATCTTAAAGCATAATGGTGTTTGGAAATTGGCAGATTTTGGATTGATAAGTCAGGACAAAGAAATTTTGTCTCAAACCATAACAACAAGCAAACAAGCTTTCGGCACCACATTTTATTGTGCACCAGAACAGGTGATAGAATTTAATAGAATTACACCTCAGGCTGATATTTATTCTTTTGGTGCAATTTTACATGATATATTTACCGACGGCGATAGAGTTCCATATTCAGAACTGAGTGCTAGTGGTGAGATTGGCCAGATTGTTGAAAAATGCACTAAGCATAAAAAAGAATCTCGGTTTAAGAATATTAAATTAATTAGAACTAAGCTACTAACTTATCTGTCTAGAGATTTTTCTAGTTCATTAAACCAAACTGATTTAGAATGGGAAGAAAAATTTTTCAATGTACTTACTTGGGATGAGGATAGGTGGGAAAATTTCTTATTCTATTTAAAGAGAAGTACAACTGTTGCGCATCTTGTTTTTAATCAGATAACTGAAGAAATCATACAAAGTATTCTTTCTATAAACAAGGAATTATTTAATGAGTTCTCATTAATATATCTAGGTTGGGTATTTGAAAAGTCATTCAATTTTGATTATTGTGATGTAGTAGTTGATAATATATTTTTTATATATCAAAACACCAAAGATGTGGAAGTTCAAAGTAGATGTACAACTTCTGCCGCTGAATTGGGAAGAACACACAATAGATGGTATGTAATGAAGTATGTTGTGAAAATGGGCAACTATGATATCGAGGATAACTTGGCTTTTAGAATTGCAATGGAAATTGAAATTGACGCTAGGCACCAAATGAATTTTAAGCGTTGTGCAAAAGGAATAAATCAAATTATATCTGCTTATCATCCTTTAATTAAAGAAGTATTATTAGATGTTTAGGATGAATAGGAGGTTCTAAACTAAATTATATATTTCGTTTGAATGAAATTTGACTTCCCATGACACTGGAATTCGGATAGCATTATGTTTTAGTCGGGAGTGGAGAATAGGAGAAATTCCGTTGCTTGTGAGCCTCAGAGTGTAACCGAAAATAATACCAACGGCCTAGTTTTTGGCAGCTAAGTACAAACTTGGATTGGTGAGAAGACAAACTATGAAAAAATATGTTTACTTCAATTCCAAATACTTCTCCTGAGTAAAATTAGGTAATTCATCGCCTGTCTAGTTGGTTTCGTATTTAACTCCATTGATGAAGAAAGCGGGTGTGGCATTGACTACGCTGGTTGGGCATGAAGAATAATGCAAATTCTGGTGCAGGAGTGCTTTTTAATAACAAGGAAGAAATTTTAGCTATGCTATTGAATTTTGGGGAGATGGTTTAACTAAATGGAACGTATCTGAAGACACCAACTACGGCATGGTTTTTAGCCAAATACAAACTGGAATTTATTGTGTTTTGTGAGGACACAAACCACAGAAATCCGAGCGGAGGTTAATCTTCTGAAAAGCTGTGGTATGGATACAAACCAAGGAAAAGCACTCCTACCTAATCACATGCAGCGGAAAGGTCTTTACCTCTGCGCCGTAGTCGTACACATACAGGTATTTGCCGGGGCTTAGCTCCTTTACAGAAAAGGTGGTGGATGGTACGGACTTTGTCATAACCCTGCCATTCAGGTCGATAACATAGCTGCGATCGGTATTCTTTTTGCGGTACTCCGGGCAGAATTTTACTGTAACCATATCGTTGGCAGGGTTTGGGTAGATGCTTTCCACCACGCACTGGACCTCCAGGGGTTCCTTGATGCCTGTGGGCGCTATGCTGCTGTGCAGTATGGTCATGCTGCTTACGGTAGCGTTGTCCTCATCCACTATCTTCATTACTACAGAATCGCTCTCAAAAATATCCACCATTCCGAATCCACTCTTGAAGTTCCGGTTGTTTACGCCTTGTCCGCCACCGTTCCATAGCGAGTCGATTGCTGCGCCTTGCTGCAGCAGTTGCATCACAGAGTCGATATAGAAAGTAAGTTCGGCACCATAGCCCGCTGCAGGTCCTGTGTTCAGTTCCGGGAAACCTGCATTATGACCGTTGTCCATTACATTGGTATGAACGTGGCCGCTCAGCACTATTACATCATTTATGTTGTGTTGCCTGGTAAAGTTTATCAAGCTGTCCTGTTCATGTGGGTAGGAACACCAGTTGCTGCTGAGCGAGTGCGCCAAGGTAAATCCTGTGCCTGTGGTAGTGCCAAAGCCGAATATCTGGCTTTGCAGGCCAAGACCTACCTGCACTACCTTGCGGAATTGCCTGTTGAACATTACCTGGCTTACGATAAACTTCCAGTCGGCGGTTGAATTTTTTAGGCCATTCATTAACCACGCAAATTGCTTATCGCCCAGCAGGGTTTGCCCAGGCTTAGGATCAAATGACCATTGGTTGGCTACAGGGTTGTAGGTGAAAGTAGAGTCCTGCCCGTTGCCGCAGTGGCGCGCATCAAGAAAGAATATTTCGCAGTTGCCAAACATGTAGTTGTGGTACATGCCAACGGTAGTGTCCTGTGGGCGGTATGCGGGGTAGTATTCATAATACCCTTTAAACACATTTTCTACAGCACCTGGTGGCACAGGGTCGTTGGTTACTATATTGGTTACGGTATTGCCGACTTTGGTAAATGACAGATTGGCTACATTGTCGCGCTGGCCCGCACCATCGTGGTTGTCGGGTACATAGTCGTAGGCAGTGTTCAGCAGCGATGGCTCCATGTTCTTTTCCTTGTACCTTTTGCGGTAGCTAAGTTGCTGCAGGCTCCAGTCCATCCGGTGGTCGCCGGGTATCTGGTAGTCGGGGTAGGTAAAGTCGCCGGTATGCAGCACCAGGTCGGGCTTTCTGTTATACAATGATGTAAATGCATTGTAGGTGCCAAACTCCTGGCAGCTTAGTACACCCCAGCTGTAATGCCCTTTGGTGCCTGCTGTCGGGAATGTTTTGAAGCTGCCGCGAATAGTATCCAGTACTCCATTTACCCATATACGGGTATAATAGGTAGTTTGGGGAGCAAGGCCGGAGATATCTACGATATTAGAAGAGTCTCGCCAGTCTCTGGTGGAGTCGCTGAACGCAAGGGGAGTGGTAAAGGCAGCATCTGTGGCCAATTCTATTTTAATGGTTGATGCTGTGGTGGTGCGTACATAAATGCGCGCGCCTGTAGGCGAAACTGCACCTGTAATAGGACCATGGGTTACGAATTGCGAAAATGTAGCTACATGGCACAGTATGCAGCAGAGCAGGAGAATTTTTTTCATACAGATGGGACTATACTTATTTGTTGTCAAATGTGGTGAATAATTCTAATGAATGGAGTGCTCAAATGAGATTTATTGTAGATTTAATGTTGCAGGTGGGGAAGTGCTTTTATAACCTGAAAAAGATTTTTGGAAGAGCGGAATCTGGCGTGAAATTTGTGGTAGTAATATCGGAACAGATTTGTGCCTGTGGTGCAAGCGTGGGAGGAAGGAAAACCATTATGTTGTTTGAAATATTGAAAGAGGCGGCCACTGAAGATTACGGATTTTTTAGCAGCCGGAGGTCTCGAAACTACCGCAGGTTTACGATGGCAGGTAGTTTAAAAGTACCGCAGAGAATACCGCAAGGGAGGGTGTTGTAAGTGATTGGTATTGAAAGTGATGGAGGGTGTTCTTGTTGGGTTAAAAGTACCGCAGCCTGTGATGT
>DLGO01000082.1:0-17927 GCA_002482725.1 Bacteroidetes bacterium UBA7692
GTTGCCTACATCTAACCGTGCCCCGCCACCACGGTATACATCTATAGTAAGCCATGTCAGGTAGGCAAAAAGTGAAAGTGCCAGTATAAGGTGAATGCTAAGGTGGATAGGCGGGACATACATCCCACGCAGTCCGCTGTAAACCATTATCCAACCATAAATACCAATGAGGCCACCCCAAAGGAAAAGTACACCGATTTTACGAAAGAAGTCTTTGTCAAACCATTTGCGTACTACGAAAAAGGTAAATGGAATGATGAATACAAAACCCATGAAGCGAGCCCAGAAGCGATGGGAATATTCCCAGAAATAAATCCATTTGAACTCGCTAACCGTCATATCCTGGTTCACGGTTTTAAATTGTGCCATATTCTTATATAACTCAAACTCGGCATTCCATTCAGTTTTGTTTAATGGGGGGACAATGCCTTTTACAGGCTTCCATTCAGTAATGGAAAGCCCTGATTCGGTAAGGCGTGTAACGCCGCCCACTATTACCTGAAAGAAGACCATGACGCAACCTATTAAGAGCCAGGTTCCTACTATTTTTCTTTGTATAGCATTCATAATTGAGAGGCAAATGTAGCAGCCAATACTTAATCAGGAGCGAATAATTTTAATCAAGTAATAGCTGATTTTTTAATTAAAAAGAGCACGTGAATGAGTGCTTTTATGTTAAAATATAGTGCTAAACAGAACGGTGCACAAAAGGTTTCATTCTTGACAAAATTAATGATATGAATTCTGTAACATTTCGTTCAGATAACGGGTATAAACCTGTAGAACAAATATTATGGTTTACATTTCGAACCTTTGGAAACAATACACAGAGCTGCTGGCAAAATCGCTGCTGGCTTTGCTTGTATTGATTTCCTTTAATGCCCAGGCAGCCAATTATTATTGGGTGAAAGGTTCGGGAGCATGGTCAGAGTTATCGCACTGGTCGTCTACAGCAAATGGGAATGGGGGGAGTTATACCAAATTGCCAACCTCAACAGACAGTGTTTATTTTACCGCTAATTCTTTTACTGCTGCAAGTCAGGTCGTAAATGTGAATACAGCAACCTATTGTGCATCATTAAATTTTACAGGTTGTACCAATATATACAATACTGCAGCCACAGCCCCTGTATTTAAGCTTACTAATGTTCTTGCCGTATATGGCAATCTAACAATTCCTGCGGGTTTGATATTTAGAATGGAGGGTACGGGTGTTGTTAATTTACTAGGAACATCTACAAAAATATTGAATACAAACGGCGTGGCCTTAAGGAATGGCAGAATTCATATCAATGATACTGGTATTTGGAACATGACTTCCGCACTAAACCTCGATTCTACTATACTTACAATTAGTAAAGGAACGTTGAACAGCGCAGGATATAATATAAACTTAAAGCAGCTTGTTTCAAATTCTACTTCTTCCAGAACGATTAATCTCGGCAGTTCCAAAGTGAATATTGTAATACCTGCCGGAACCGCTAATACTTCGGCTGTAAATGTTGTGGACTTTAATAATCCAACTAACCTGCTGTTTACAGCAGGTACATCTGTGTTTAAAATTTCTACTACGATGCAGAATGCGGTTGCTGCGATAAATAGCGGCAACAAGACTTTTTATGGAATAGAGATAGATATGCCAGGCCCCAATGCCTCTTTCACAGTTAACAATGACAATATCTTTGCTTACCTGAGGTCGATAGCGGGCGGATTTAATATAACGGGTAATAATACAATCAAAGACTCGCTGATATTGGCAAAAGGAACTACTAATAAGTTTACCTTTAGCAAGACCACAACCTTTGGGGCTAATGCATATATTAAATTAATAGGAACACAGGCTAATGTTATCTATCTGCAATCGAGTAGTACTTCCAATACATTTACCTGGACTAAGCCGGGAGGTGTGGTTTGTGCAGACCATTGCTACATAAAATTTTCGCGGGCCATAGGAGGTGCATCCTGGACGGATGCTAGTACGAATTTTAACCAGGGGAATAACTATGGGTGGACATTCGGAAGCGCCATACCAAACTATGGAGTAACTGTAGAGGGAGGTGTGAAATGTAAGAATGATAGCTTTAACCTGAAATTCAGTTTTACCGGGGTTACCTATCCTCTGAATTTTGTATTGCGGGATATGCGCACCAATACTGCCAGGACAATCGATAATGTTACGGCTTCGCCTTATTATTTGCCGGTTTCACCAACAGCGACTACCATATACAAGGTAGAGCAGATATCTACCAATGCCTGCTATAACTCATTGGCAACAGTAAATAGCTCTGACACAGTGATAATACCTGATTACAGTGGTCCATGTAAGTGGACCGGTGCTGTGAGCAATAACTGGTTGGATTGCAGGAACTGGAGCAATTATAGGGTACCTACGGATTCTACCGATGTGGTAATACAGAAACAGGTGCTTAGCCCATACATATCATGGGGTAGGGCGCTAACAAAGAAACTGCATATATCGCATGATGCCGACCTGAACCTGGTTGGTGCATCAACGGTATTGTCGGTATTTGGTAACTTTACCAATAACGGAATATTGAATGCAGGTGACTCCAAAGTAGAGTTCGTAGGCAATGATATATCGGAAGTAGCGGCAGCTACATATACGGATCTTACTATTGATAATACTACCATAGGCGGATTAACCCTGACAGGAGATGTAGTGGTAGAAGGCGCACTGAACCTTGCAAACGGTATAGTGAATACCAATGGTTATAAAATTACCATTAACAATTCCGCACCAGGTGCACTGCTGGGATATAATGAGCATAACTATATAAAAGGAACGCTGGTAAGGGCGATGCGGGACTCTGGTACATACGCTTTTCCTGTAGGGGATGATGTGGTAATGACGCTAACAGAGGTGAAGGCCAACAAACTGTTGGGAGTGGATACCATAGAAGCATCATTTATACCTAAGCCGGGTGAAGATATGGGGCTGAATTGTGTAGAGAATGGCGTAAGGTATTCATCCATACACTCCAGTGGTGTAGTGTTGCTGAAGCCTAACAAACAACCGATAGGAGGTAACTATGACCTGTTGATAGATGTAAGGAATATGCCGGGACTAACGGATAATAATTTTGTGATCGTGTGCAGGCACGATACGTCGACCAATGCTGCTGACTGGAATACAGGCGGTGGTACACTGCCTCCTAAAAATGCAATAGGAAGAACGGTAGCAGGGGGTGTAGCTATCAGGAAAGGTCTTAGCCACTTTAGCCAATGGGGTATAGCTATGAACGATGGTGGCGCATTGCCTGTAAAGCTTACATCTTTTGAAGCGAAAGCTGTAGAGAGCGCTGTAAACCTGAAATGGACTACGCAAACGGAAATAAACAACAGCGGATTTATGGTAGAGCGAAGCACCAATGCAAGGCAGTATTCGATACTATCATTTGTACCTGGTGCAGGTACTACTACCGAAGTGAAAAACTATGAGTACAATGACAAAACTGTGAAGGCAAAAACGCAGTACTACTACCGCCTGAAACAGGTTGACTACGATGGTAAATATGAATATAGCCCTGTAGAGGCTGTGAAAATAGGTGGCAACGGTAAGTATGAAATGACAGAATTTATACCAAATCCATCGCGTGATTTTGCCAATATAAATATTACTGCAACCGATGAAGAGATAATAACCATAGAGTTTAAGAACGTGCTTGGCGCAGTGGTTAAAAGTGAGGAAGTAATGGTGGTGCAGGGTCTAAATACATGTCGGTTCAATACGGGTGACCTGATGCCGGGCAATTACCTGGTATCTATAAGGTCTAAAGACCAGTATGATACAAAGCGGCTGGTAGTGCGCAATTAGAAATCAATCATCTCAACTCCTGAAACTATAAAAGAAAAGCCCCGGCAAATATTTGCCGGGGCTTTTTGTATGCTATAATCTACGCATTACTATTGGCTGAATCTCTTGTTTCCATGTGGTAAATGTGCCTGCAAGAATATTCTTACGGGCCTCTTTTACCAGCCATAGATAGAAGGCAAGGTTATTGACGGAGGATATCATGGCTCCCAGCAATTCATTGCTGTGTACCAGGTGGCGCAGGTATGCCTTGGTATGTGTACGGCAGATATCCGATTCGCTGTTTGGGTCTATGGGGCTGAAGTCGGCTTTCCACTTTTCGTTTTTGATATTGATGATGCCCTGCGAGGTGAAGAGCATACCGTTTCGCGCATTGCGGGTAGGCATTACGCAGTCAAACATATCTATGCCCAAGGCTATACACTCCAGAATATTTGCCGGTGTGCCAACGCCCATGAGGTAGCGGGGCTTTTCCTTAGGCAATATCTCTGTTACAAGGCCCGTCATTTCGTACATATCCTCTGCAGGCTCGCCTACACTGAGGCCACCGATGGCGTTGCCATCCATGCCCTGGTCGGCTATGAATTTTGCACTTTCTACACGCAGGTCTTTATACACGCTGCCCTGCACTATAGGGAAGAGCGCCTGCTCGTAGCCATATATGGGTTCGGTGCTTTGGTATTGTGTAACACAGCGCTGTAGCCAGCGGTGGGTAAGGCCCATTGATTTTTTTGCATACTGGTATTCGCAAGGGTAGGGGGTACACTCGTCGAATGCCATCATGATATCGGAGCCGATTTCGCGCTGTATGTCCATCACGCGCTCTGGGGTAAAGAAGTGCTTGGAGCCATCAATATGTGAGCGGAACTCGGCACCCTCCTCTTTTATTTTGCGGATAGCAGAAAGAGAATAGACCTGAAAGCCACCACTATCGGTAAGAATGGGTTTGCTCCAGCCATTAAACTTATGCAGGCCGCCTGCCTGGCGCAAAATATCGGTGCCCGGGCGCAGAAAAAGATGATAGGTATTGCCCAGGATAATCTGTGCTTTTATTTGCTCTTCCAGTTCCCTGAAGTGCACGGCCTTAACGGTACCAGCTGTGCCAACCGGCATAAAAATCGGCGTCTCGATATCGCCGTGGGCGGTATGCAGTGTGCCTGCCCTGGCGCGGGAGGCAGTATCTGTAGTATGTAAAGTAAATTTCATTGGAACGGGCAAAGATAATGGATTGACAAGATAGAACTACGAAATGGGTTAGATTTACAGGGTGATACTAATTTTTTCAGTACTGTTGATGGTGTGTACGGTAGTGATATCGCTGTACTATGTTCTCTTTTTTGCAGTGCTGAACAGGGGCAGCAAGCTATATCCTGATGTGAAAAAGGTAGTTGATCCTGCACTGTCGGTGGTGATATGTGCCAGGAATGAAGGACATAACCTTTTGAACTATTTGCCCCTGATAATGAAACAGGAGTATGGGGAATTTGAGGTTATTGTTGTTGATGACCAGTCTGCCGATAATACGGCAGAAGTGTTAGATAGCTTTGTACATACCTACCCAAACCTAAGGGTGATAACAATAGGCACCGCAGAAGATAAAGACCTGGCAGGCAAAAAATATGCGCTAAAGAAAGGAATAGCGGAGGCAAAGTATGGACTGATAATGGTGACAGATGCAGACTGCTACCCCGCTACCGACAAATGGCTGCAAAAGATGAGCGCCGGAGTGGGAGAGGAGGAGATAATTGTACTGGGCCATTCGCCCTTTGTAAAAGTGCCGGGATTCCTGAACCTGCTGCAACGGTACGAGAATAGCATGACGATGTTGCAATATATGTCTTATGCTGTGCAGGGTTGGCCTTATATGGGCGTTGGCCGGAATATGCTTTTCAGCAAATCTCTTTTTGATAAATGGGATATAAGGCCATACGCAAATACTAAAACGGGTGATGATGATTTTTTTGTAAAAGATATGGCTACTGCAAAGCGGGTGAAAGTATGCCTGAGCAGGAAAAGCTTTGTTTACACCAATGCTCCTGCCACCTGGGGCAACTGGATGATGCAGAAACACCGGCACAGTACCGCGGGCCTGAAATATTCGTTACGCACAAAATTCCTGCTAGGCACTTTTATCAGTAGCCAGTTGTTTT
Source organism: Bacteroidetes bacterium UBA7692 (assembly GCA_002482725.1). Classification (GTDB taxonomy): domain Bacteria; phylum Bacteroidota; class Bacteroidia; order Chitinophagales; family LD1; genus UBA7692. The sequence goes on from DLGO01000082.1 coordinate 5,983, forward strand.
TTTTGTTAGCGATTGTAGCATTATCAGTTATGGGGCAATGGAGGGTTCTTGCAGTTTTTCCTATATTACATTTGTTGCAGGCTGTATGTAGTGTGCGGGTTTTCAATAAAATACATGCAATGGATGTGTTTGTGTGGAAACCTTTGTTAGATATAGCATACACAATGTATATTGCAGCATTATCTTTGTTATTATTAATTAAACGCACTGAAGTTTGGAAGTAAATTCAAAATTTTCGCCCAGGGCCAAAGAAGATCTTGATCTGGTAGCACTGGCCCAGGAGGGTGACCAGCAGGCATTTGGCAAGCTAATGTCCAGGTACAAAGAGAGCATCTACTTTATGGTGCTGAAAATGGTACACAACCGCGACGATGCCGATGATTTGACTATTGAGGCATTCAGCAAAGCGTTTAATAACCTGAAAAATTACAGTGCGGATTATGCTTTCAGCACGTGGCTGTTCAAAATAGCTACCAATAACTGTATCGACTTTATCCGCAAGAAAAGATTGCAGACAACATCGCTGGACCAATCGGCATTCAGCAATGAAGAGGGCGATGCGCCAACCATATCTGTAAAGGATACCAACCTGGACCCTGAAGAGGGTATGATAAAAGAACAACGTGCGGCGCGCATAAGGCAAGTGATAGAAAAGCTGTCGCCAAAGTACCGCCAGCTGATAGAGTTGCGCTACTTCGAGGAGTTGAGCTACGAAGAAATAGCGGAGAAACTGGACATACCATTGGGTACTGTAAAGGCTCAGTTGTTCCGCGCAAAGGATATGCTGTTTACCCACCTGAAAAGCACACAGGATAGATTCTAAATATACACGTGCAGGCAATTAAAAAATACTTTCCGGAGCTTACCGAGCTGCAGCTAAAGCAGTTTGAAGCACTATTGCCACTATACCGCGAGTGGAACGAGAAGATAAATGTAATATCGCGCAAGGATATAGATAACCTGTATGAGCACCATGTGCTTCATTCGCTGGCTATCGCCAAATTCCACCAGTTTCGCCCGGCTACCAAAATACTCGACCTGGGTACAGGCGGAGGTTTTCCCGGAGTGCCATTGGCCATACTATATCCGGAGTGCCGGTTCCACCTGGTAGATTCGATAGGTAAAAAGCTGAAAGTAATAGAGGCTGTAGCCGAAGCTATAGAGCTGAAGAATGTATTTACGTTTCACCAGCGTGTGGAGCAGATGCCCTACCAATACGACTTTGTGGTTTCACGCGCGGTGGCCCCTGCGGCAGACCTGCTGGCATGGACAAGGGGCAAGTACCTGACAAAGAAGCTGAACTTTATATCGAACGGGTTGATATGCCTGAAAGGCGGCGACCTGACCAAGGAGCTGCAAGGCATACACAAGGCCAAGCAGGTACCTTTGAGCACCTACTACAGCGAAGAGTTCTTTGAGGATAAGTCGCTGGTATATGTGCCTTGGTGGTAGTGGTTTTTGCTAAGTAATCCTAAGTTGTTTTTAATACCATACTTTATTCGTCTTTTTGCAACCCGTAAACGATGAGGAAATTCTATTTTATCTTTTTATTGCTGCTTATTGCATCAGGTGCTGCTGCCCAAAGGCAGAACCTGCAGGCGGGTTTTGATACGGTAGAGTACCGTGAAATGCTGCGTATAGCCATGCAGACCAATGATACGGATACAGACAGATGGAAAGCACCACAACCTCAATATTTTAAAGTACAATATAGCTCCCCTGAAATGTGCCTGCACAACCGATGGGACCTATGGGTGAACCCTGAAAATACCATTGGCGTGATAAGCACGCGCGGCACGGTAATGATAATGGGCAGCTGGTTGGAGAATATATATGCAGCCATGTTACCTGCTACTGGCGAGCTTACTTTCAGCGATTCGGTGGTGTTTAAATACCGGCTGAGCGATAACCCGCGAGCCGCAGTGCATGCGGGTTGGCTGATAGGCATGGCGCACCTGAGCGCTGATATGGTACCGAAAATAAAGGAGCTATATGCCAAAGGGGTAAAGCAGTTTATAATATCGGGGCACAGCCAGGGCGGTGCTATATCGTACCTGCTAAGGTCGCACTTTGCTATGCTGCAGGAGGACTCTGTGCTGCCAAAGGATATAGTTTTCAAATCGTATCTGACAGCGGCACCGAAGCCGGGTAACCTGTATTATGCCTACGACTACGAGTACCTGACGGCAAACGGATGGGCGTTTAATGTGGTGAACATTCTGGACTGGGTGCCGGAGAGCCCTATGTCGATGCAGACGATGGACGACTTTAATAAGTGCAGTCCTTTTATGCGGGCGAAGGCACTGATAAAGAAGGCTGATTTTAAAATGAGGGTAGTGGGCAATTATATGTACCGCCACCTGACAAGGCCTACCTATATGGCACAGGAGCGGTTTGAGAATATACTCGGTAAGATGGCTTACAAGTATGTGCTGGCCAGTGTGCCGGGATATAAGGAGCCGGAGTACTTCAAGAGTGTAAACTACATGCGCGCGGGGGCCACGATTGTGCTAAAGCCGGATGATGAATATTACCGGTTGTTTCCGGATAGTTCGGAGGACCTTGGCATCAACCATTATACGAATGCTTACTACTATTTGAGTGGTAAGATGAGGTAGGGCTTATTGCGTTTTTTTGGGTGTTCAATAACGTTGTAATGTATTGTGATACGCAGGGTGGAAACAACATAGTTTTTCTTTGCCTTACTTTTTGCCTTGACGCAAAAAGTAACAAAAAAGTCAAGGCCGGCATCCTTATCTAAGGCTGAAAGATTGACGTGCTTTTTCCTAAAACTTTTTAAACTCGCCAGAACAGTAAGCGCATATTCATTAGGTGCCTTGGGCTCTACAGAAAAAGTTTATTAACGGAAGAACCACACAATCATTCGAGCCACCAAGGATGCAACGTCCGCCTGCCGATATAGTAAATTTATTGCATGTTGTTTGTGGTATTACCCGTTTTTCTTTTTGCTTATAATAGCGTCGGAGAACCAAAGGAACTCTGTAGTGAATTTTTCCATAGAGCGTGCTACGTACTCATCGGTGATGGCGCCTTCTTCGTTGAAGGCGTTTTGTATGGCCGGTACTATGAGCTTAACCGGCATAGGGAATGCCCCAAGGGAAAGTACGAGCTGTTGCATTTCGCTGGAAGCATTGATACCGCCATACCTGCCGGTAGAGGTGGTGGCAACGCCTATGGGTTTTTTCTGAAACTCTGTCCAATAGAAGTCTATCAGGTTCTTGAAAGAGCCTGTAAAGCTGCCGTGGTACTCGGGTGACAGGAATACCATAGCATCGGCATTGTTGAGTATGGTTTGTATCTCCAGCAGTATATCATTTGGGTTTGGCAGCTTGCTGAATGTAGCCTCGAATGTAGGGATGCTGTAGGCTGCTATATCCAGTACATCGACTGATATAACATTTTCTTTTGACGCCAGCTTATGTTGAAGGGCCAGTGCCAGTTTGTGGCTGTGCCTGCCTGTACGGGTACTGCCCGATATAATCAAGATTTTCATTCAGTAAGTTAAATTACGGATGTACAACATAGTATGCCCGTAGAAAGTTTAATGATAGCAATAAGCAGGAACATAAAAAAACCACAGGCAACTTAATACCTGTGGTTTCTTTTTATACTAAATGTTTGTCCTAATATTTAACCTAATAACAGAGTTTATTTCCAGGAATTGAACTTAGCTACCTTTTTGTAGAATTCTAAGCGGCGTTTGATGCTAAGGTCTTTAGCTGCATCGTTTGGTTCTTCTACTTTCTTATCATTGCCCGAAAGGATAGTTATCTGATCGTTCAGTGAAGTGTGCGGTGTAGACAAGCGCAACGAGAACATTGGTATGTTTGTCGTTTCGGCAGGGGTGTACTCTTCGTTTACCGCTACGGCTGCTTCTTCAGCTACAGCGTTATTTTCTACCGGTACAGCAATTTTCTTAGGCTGCTTTTTCACGGTTTCTTTTATCACTGCCAATACCGGCTGCGGCTCCTGTACTTCTACAGTTATCTGCTTAGACTCTTCATTTGCATTATTTGCAAAGTTGATGCCGGGCTGAAAGTTGGTACTGTTTGAAGAGTACTGTATTTCGTCTGCTTCGGAACCGGAGAAGAACATGTAGCTGCTGATAAATGTGAAAGCTATAACCGAAGCGGCTGCTACATATTTCCAGTTGAATGATTGTTTTTGTGCCGGGCGAATTGACACCTTTGGCGCTGCTGCTTCCTGCACGTCCAGTTCCTCACTTATCTTGCTCCACATATCAAATGGGGCATCTACTTCAATTTTATGAAGCTTGGTGTGAATCTTCTGGTCAAATGCTCTTAAATCTTTGTTATCCATAACCTCTTGGTTTACGTCAGTAATACTATATTATACGTATACTCTGTTTCTTTGTTACTATTTGTTCTACTAAACTGCGTCGCTTATTTCATTGCCCAGGTTTACCCTTGCACGATCGGTTATTTTGCGTTGCAACAGGTAGCGCGCGCGTGCCAACTGTGACTTGGATGTACCTTCGGATATATCCAGCATTTCCCCTATTTCCTTGTGGGCGAACCCTTCTATTACATACATATTGAACACCGTTCTGTAACCCGGGCTCAACTCACTCACCATTTTCAATATATCTTCCTCTTTCAACTGCTCCAGGGCGTTGTCGCCATAGTATTCGTAGCCTTTCACCTCTGTTTCCTGTATGGCATACAGCGTAGTGTTCTTGCGGAACTGCTCTATGCATGCATTTACAAAAATGCGGCGTACCCAACCTTCGAAAGAACCTTCGCCACGGAACTTCGCAATGTTTTTGTACACTTTGATGAAGCCTTCCTGCATCAGATCGTCTGCCTTGTTTGAGTCGCCTGCGTAGCGCATGCACACTGAATACATTTTAGACGAAAACCTGTCGTATAATGCTTTCTGAAAACGCCTTTCGGAGTTTATACAACCCGCTATTATTTCCTGGTCAGATGGTAATTCGTAAGCAGCCATATTTACAGATTTTTTGTGTGTTAGAGTTGCCCGGCCAGTCGAGCTGAACAACCCTGTTAAAGATATAGATATTAAACTTCAATTGCAAGTTGCATGAGCTGTGAAGTTTTTCCCGGAATATTAACGGGAATTGCCTTTAAATATTGGATTTACAGCTTTCCCTTGAAATTTGCGTCAAAATCCTCCCATTTGGTGGTTTTGTAGGCATTGCTGGCAAAGAAATTTAACACTGACTCCAGCATAGGTGGCTCCTGATAGCCCGGTAGCGGGGTAAGCAGGTCCAGTTTTTCATCTAAATACAATGTTGTAGGGTAGCTCATTTTATTGTTCATGAGGTAGGCTGCCAGCTCGTGGTAGCCACGGCCGCCCTGTGCTACAAATTTATATTCCTTGCCATTGAACATGATGGGCTCCTTTTGCTCGGCATCGAACTTAACTGCGTAGTAGTTTTCGTTCATATAGCTGATAATCTCTGCATTGCTGAAGGTGGTAGCATCCATGCGCTTGCACCAGCCGCACCATTCGGTATATACGTCTACAAAAATCTTCTTTGGGTTTTTCTTTTGCGCCTCCTGTGCCTGTTGCCAGGTCATCCAGTTTATTTTGCCCGCAGCGGGTTTTGCAGGTGTGTGTGCTGTGCTGATAAAGAATACGGCACATAGTACCAATAGTAACTTGTTCATGTATGCAATTGTGTTCTTCAAATTAAATACAATAGACTGATATAAGCAACGTAAAGTTTAGTGCGGGAGATTTGTGAGGGAGGTGAATGTTTGTTAAGGGGGGAATAGATACTACAAGTGTTTATTCAATTCTTCTACTAGTCTGAACATTGTAGTTGTTGATTCTTCTGTTGCTAAATTTTTGTGGTCAAAAGAATCGTAATTTCTTTTTGCTCTTTCGATAGCTAATCTCTTTCGTTGCTTTCCAGTTTTCAAATCAAGGCCTTCCAGTAAATTAAAAATCTCTTCGGTAATGATCTTTTTCCCTTTTCCATCATATTTCATTTTGAATGGCAATAACAGAGAGTTGATTTTTGCATCATAATCAGCTCGGCTAAATTTACCACCTTGGTGGTCATCAAAGTGCAGGATTATCCAATATTCAAACGATTGATTTGAATAAGCTATTCCAAACTTCTGCTCTTCTGCAAGTGCTACTGCGTCATTAAAATTGGAGGCCTGCTTGGCATTGTCTGGTTTTGGGTCGGCATCAAATACACACCAAATTTGATCGTAATTTTTTTCCTTTGAGATTCGTATAGCTTCTTTAACCAAAGAAAGAGTGTTGAATCCCTTTCCCAAAGCTTTAACTTGAGCACTGGTAAGTTTAAATTGATTGAAGTAACTAGGTTCTGTATTTTTCCCCTCACACACTATAAGGATTGTAGGAATTTCAATTTTTGTTGGCTCATTTCTATGTAGCGAGGGTTCTACTCTTCTATTAGCTTTTATTAAATCAGCATATTTTCTTCTATCAGCTTCTTGCTCCTTTTTTTTATTTTTCATTTTCATTGTAGCAAAAGGATTTAGTTAATAAAAGTATCAAATAAACCTAAGAATGGCACCGCTCCATATTTACCCCTAATATAATTTTCTTCAAGAGCCTCAGATTTTCTTACTGATTTGAAATCGGCTAATGAGTATAATTTTCCTTCTCCAAATTTATTCTTCTCAGTAAACCAAATTTGATCTCTTCTAAATAGTCCTGAGCTTAAAAGATTAGTATCATGAGTGTTGAATATTAGTTGAGCATTTTTAGGGTTCAATTCCTTAGAGTTGAATAAAGACACAATCTTACATACCAGATTGGGATGAAGTGCAGAATCGAGTTCATCTATAACAAGTATGTACCCATTTTCAATCACATCTAAAATAGGTCCAGTTAGGGCAAAGAATTTAGCGGTTCCACTAGATTCATTTTCGCTTAGAGAAAAATTTACATTCCCTATATGTTCTTTACCCGCATTAAATTTTTTGTGTGAGGTGAGAACGTCAGAAAAAACTTCAAAGTTTTCTTCCTTGATTTTTTTGCTTAGAAAATCTTTCTGGTCTTTGGGTAAATCAGGAGGAAAATTGTTTAAATCAATCTTTTCAATACTAATATCTTGAATACCTAAGTCAGCGGCCTTAAGCAATTCCAAAATTTGTTTTTTATGATCAGCTTCTTGCGTTTTGCCCATTGTGTAGCCTTGATATTGTTCTTTTCTTAGGCCCGAAATAGTTTTTAATGATTTAAACCATTCAATTATACCTACAGATATAGAATCATTAAATTGAGCAGCCACTGATAGCAACAAGGCATTATTTCTAATTAACTCCTGTTTGACAAGGGTTAAACCTTTGGAGAAACCTTTAGGGTGCACTTCGAAATCCTGAAAATTTCGATAGAAAAGTTCCACTTCCTTGGTTTTTGGCTTATGATAAAGCCATTCTGCAACAATTTGCGAGCTGTCTGCTTCAAACCCATACCTATACATAATTTCTTTGTGCGTAAAAACCACTTCAAATTCTGTAGGTGTATTTTCACTTTCAGTACTTAGCCTGAAAGGGTCTATATCTATTTGATCGCCTTTTTGGCTTCCGATAGAAGATGAAATAGCAAAGGAACTCATAAAAGTTAATGCTTCCAGAAATGCACTTTTGCCACTGGCATTAGCTCCAAAGATTACAGCGCTTTTTAAGAGTTTAAGGTCATACTTGCTATCCAAATGGATATTGTCCCCTGATCTTGTATCATTGTCATAATTTGATGAAACAAAATTTAGGGTCGCTTTCTCCTTAAAGGTTTTAAAATTCTTTATTGAAAACTGAATCAGCATAATAAGTTTTGTTTTTGCATGTTTAGTGCAAAAATACGCCCTATTATTTTAATTTTTGAGGATTTTGTTCATTTTATCCTGGCTTATCAAAATTTTCAAAAAACAATGGATATTTTTTTTAATTGTACCTTATACTTTTGAACCAGTATGGCAATATTTTTGCGAAAAGAAGTCTGCTTGTATGCTATTTTAGGTGATGGGTTGCTGTCTTCTTGTTGATTCTTTTAAGAATATCTACTTCGCCTTTACCACCACATAGTTATAAACTGTATAGGGCAGTATCATTTTGGCGGTGACCTTGGCGGTGTAGCAGGCTGCGAGCGCGGGTACGAGCAGGGTGAAGTCATTTGCCAGGCCGCATACCAGGAAGAGGGCTGTGAACGGGGCATGCAGGCTGGCACTAAGTACAGCGCCCATGCCGATAACCATAAAGTTGATAGGGATGACCTGCAGGTGAAAGACAGTATTGAGTATAAAGGCGAGCAGCAGGCCCAGGAATGCGCCTATGAAGAGGCTGGGTGCAAAAACGCCTCCATCGCCGCCCGCGGCCAGTGTAGCTGAGGTGGCAATGGGCTTTAGCAGAAGCAGGCCAGCAATCATAAGATATATCGTACCTGTCGGGATGGTGCCTTCGTTGTACAGCAGAATGGATTTCATGGCGCTGTAGCCATCGCCATATAGTTGCGGGAACAGTAAAAGGCAGGTGCTAAGAATAAGAGAGCCAATGGCGATGCGGACAAAATGCTGCGAAAAGCGGGCGAAGCGCGCCTTGAAAAACAATACGCAACGGGTAAGGTAGGCAGAGTTGAAGCCAGCCAGAATACCGAGTAGAATAAAGTATGGAAAGGCATGGTAGTGCCACTGGGTAATGTGGATATGGAACATCGGCTCGGGGTCGAGCAGCAGGTTGAATGTCCAGGCAGATAGTACAGCTGAAAATATGCTGATGAGCGCGGGGATGGACATGCGCTTCAGTATTACCTCTAAGGCAAAGAATGCACCTGCCAGGGGGCTATTGAAAAGGGCGGTAACTGCTGCAGCCACGCCTGCGCATATCAGCTCTTTGCGGTAGAGGTGGTGTACCATGGATTTTTTTTGTGCTACGGAGCCCATGCTGGCGGAAGCAACCACGGTAGACACTTCGATGCCTGTGGAGCCGCCGAAAACAACGGTAAGCAGTCCATTGATGAAGTGGGAAGGTATCTTGTAGATGGGTAGCTCGTTGTGGCGGCTTTTGAGGGTGTCGTAGATTTCTTTGATGCCTTTATTTTCTTTCCGCCTGAAGAGGTACTGGCGGCAATAGTGGATGATGGAAAGGCCAATGACAGGAAATACTGTAAGGTAAAGGCGGTTGCCCTGTACAAGGGTGAAGAGCCTGGTTTCGTATTTTTCGGTAAGTAGCTTCAGGGCATCGCCGAAGAGGGCAGATAATATGCCTACGAGTATAGAGGCAACTACTAATTTGATGAGTTCTATATGGTTTCTGCTCATGAATACCGGTTTGAGGCGCGAATGTAGGTAGGGATAGAGAGAGTGGTTCTGTTTGGTAAGGGAGGTAACATGTTTTATGAAAATGGGAGGAGTTGGGAATTTATAAATTTAATCTGGCCTATATATCACCAAGGGCGAACTCGGTTCGCCCCTACAAAATGCACCATACGGATGATTAAATAGCAAGTTATTCTAACAAAATCAGTTACGGCAAGAATATTAAAATATCCGGAACTGCAATGGCAGGGATATGACTATTTGTCAAGCTGTTGCAGGTGGCACGGATGTTGTGTTATTTGTGCTGTGTTCTTTTGATATGGCCGTTTTGGTTGGTTGTTGATAGTTTTTTACCCTCAGCTAGGTTGAGTAAAATACCCTCAGCGAAGCGTTGGAAATTACCCTCAGCGAGTTTAAAGGAAAACCCTCAACGGAGTGTTTAGATTTACCCTCAGCAGTGGATGTAAAATCACCCTCAGAAAAGCAAAATCAGGTGTGGGGTAAAGTGTTGACAATAAGAGGAGTGGGAAGTGTAAATGAGTTGTGTGATAGGTTTCAATTTACCCTCAGTGGCGCAGAAAGAAAACACCCTCTGCGAAGCAATGAAAATCCCCTCCGGGTATTGGAGTAAAAACCCCTCAGCGGATAGGTGAGGATTTACCCTCTATATTCTGAATAAAATAACCCTCGTGAATGGAGTAGAAATAAGTTTGTTACCTCTATGTTATAAGCGCATTATACAGAGGGATGATGACTTTTGAGATAAAAAAACCAAGATGATTTCTGACAAAATGGATGTAAGTAAGATAATGTTGTTTGTGGTGCTGTTAGGTGCTTTTTATAGTAGTACAGGACAAAAAGGGCGTGACGAAAATGTATACAAAGAAAAATTTCCGCTACCAGGTGTTGTACCCGTTGATGGGCAATTATTGTGTGACAAAATTGAAGTTAGTAATGTGAGTTGGAGGGAATATGTGTATTGGACAAAAAGGATTTTTGGCGAAGGATCCAAACAAGATCAGACGACAATGCCAGACCAGACGGTATGGACCGCTGCAGATACATGTCTCATCGACTATGAGTTATTTTATTTTACTCATCCCATGTATAATGGCTATCCTGTAATGGGTATAACACAACACCAGGCAAAAGAATATTCAAAATGGAGGACAGACAGGGTACTGGAAAGGATGCTGATAAAAATGAAAATGATACGGGAAGTGGAACAGGATAGCAGTAACTACTTTACGGTAGAAAAGTATTTTACCGGAAAGATGGGTGATAGGGTTATATCAGAAAAGAAGATATGGTATTACGCTGAATATAGGTTACCGACCATGGCCGAAAGGGAAAGAATACTGCACATGTCAGATTCGTTGTATGCATCGGCCAGGCACCGTAAGGCTGATAAGCCAACAGAGAGCTACATGAATATTTATTGTGATTTTGAGGCATGCGTGAAAGGTTTCGGAAAAGCTGAGAGATATTACTCAATTATTCAACCGGGATATCTTGGAACGCCTCCAGATAAGCGGCTTCCTATATTAAATCTGAGGGGAAATGCCGGGGAATGGCTGGAGGAAGAAGGTGTAGCCGCAGGAGGAGGGTGGAAGGATAAGCGGGAAAGGATACTGGAAAGTGATACCTTTAATATAGGAGAGCCAAATGCCTGGACGGGTTTCAGGAATATATGTGAATGGAAGAAGTGGGGAGAGTAATGTTTTTAACAAAAAACCGTTTAGAAAGGCTAATTGGCATTAGATGCCGTGGAATAGGTATTTGTTTTTCCACAAATGACGGGAATTTTACGAAATAGATTTTGAAAATGGCGGCAAAGGCGTATTTTCGCAGCGCTTTTTAAAAAGAAGCGGGTTAATTTTTAACCATATAATATTTAAAGTACAATACTTATAGTATGCCCAACATTGGTAAAATAAAACAGATAATCGGACCAGTAGTAGACGTGAGCTTCGAAGGCGAAGGCTCTGCACTGCCGAAGATCATGAGCGCTTTGGAAGTAACCCGCGACAATGGTCAGAAGCTTATTCTTGAAGTTCAGCAGCACCTTGGTGAAGATGCAGTTCGTACTATCTCTATGGATAGCACAGACGGTTTGCGCAGGGGATTGGAAGCGGTAGACTTAGGTTCGCCGATAAAAATGCCAGTAGGTGAAGCTATCAAAGGCCGTTTGTTTAACGTAATAGGCGATGCTATAGATGGTATAAACATACCGGTAAGCAAAGAGGGTGGTTATGAAATCCACCGTCGTCCACCTTTGTATGAAGATCTATCGACTTCTGCAGACGTGTTGTTTACAGGTATCAAAGTTATCGACCTTATCGAGCCATACTCAAAAGGTGGTAAAATCGGTTTGTTCGGTGGTGCGGGTGTTGGTAAAACAGTATTGATCATGGAGCTTATCAATAACATCGCTAAGGCTTATGCAGGTTTGTCTGTGTTTGCAGGTGTGGGTGAGCGTACACGTGAAGGGAATGACCTTTTGCGCGAGATGATAGAAAGTAACGTAATAAAATACGGCGAAGAGTTCAAACACAGCATGGAAGCTGGTGGTTGGGACCTGAGCAAAGTGGATGGTGCTGAGTTGGCTAAGAGCCAGGCTACATTGGTGTTCGGTCAGATGAACGAA
>DLGO01000082.1:18027-42624 GCA_002482725.1 Bacteroidetes bacterium UBA7692
TTCGTAGATAATATCTTCCGTTTCACACAGGCAGGATCTGAGGTATCGGCACTATTGGGCCGTATGCCATCTGCAGTGGGTTACCAGCCTACACTGGCTACAGAGATGGGTCTGATGCAAGAGCGTATCACCTCTACCAAACGTGGTTCAATCACATCGGTACAGGCGGTTTACGTACCTGCGGATGACTTGACTGACCCGGCTCCGGCAACAACATTTGCCCACTTGGATGCTACAACGGTATTGAGCCGTCAGATAGCAGCATTGGGTATATACCCTGCGGTAGATCCTTTGGACTCTACTTCAAGGATATTGAGCGCGGCAATCCTTGGCGACCTGCACTACAACACAGCATCGAGGGTAAAAGAAATATTGCAGCGCTACAAAGAGTTGCAGGATATCATCGCGATCCTGGGTATGGATGAGTTGAGCGAGGACGACAAGCTTGGAGTATCACGTGCAAGGCGTGTACAGCGTTTCCTTAGCCAGCCGTTCCACGTAGCAGAGCAGTTTACCGGTATACCGGGTGTATTCGTTCCTATAGAAGAAACTATCCGTGGATTTAACATGATATTGGATGGCGAAATGGATGAGTATCCTGAGGCAGCGTTTAACCTGAAAGGTAGCATAGAAGAGGTAATAGAAGCAGGTAAGAAAATGCTTACAGAAAACCGCTAATCAGCAACCAACAAAACACAGAACATGACATTAGAAATATTAACCCCTGAAAAAGTGCTCTATAAGGGAGAATCCAGCCTGGTACAATTGCCTGGTGTGGATGGATTGTTCGAGATACTGAACAACCACGCTCCGATAATAGCTGCGCTGGCAGAGGGTAAGGTAAAATACAAGGATGCTGCAAACCAGTTGCAATACCTGTCTATAACAGGCGGTTTTGCAGAGTGCCTGAACAACAAGGTAAGTGTACTGGTAGAAGGCTTGCAAGCTTAATACCTGGGTAGCTTATAATAAGGGAAAGCCGGAGCATCGCTCCGGCTTTTTTGATTAGAGGGAGGATGGAATATTCAGTTAAAATTTACGGTTTAAAATATTCCGTAATCCAATTGCGTCTTTCTCTCGTAAATGGTTGAGACCAAAAATAATTACCGGGAAATGAGTCCGAAATTGTGGATGGTATTGTTAAGTTTGTGAATGCTTATTCTGCAAAGAAGGTAGTGTAATAATGAAAGAGGAAGTGCAACAATTTTTGGGGTCGGGGATACTGGAGCTATATGTAGCAGGGCAGGCAAGCCCTGAGCAAATAGCTGAAGTAGAAACCATGCTTGCCGTACACAACGAGGTGCGCATGGAACTGGATGCCATAGAAGCTGCGCTGGAGCTACTGGCATTTGAAAATGCTGTGCAGCCGGACCCGATCATAAAGCCATTCCTGATGGCAGCGGTGGACTATACTACCAGGCTGCAGAATGGCGAAGTGCCTGCTTTTCCACCGGTATTGACCGAGCATAGCACGGTAGCTGACTATGCCGAATGGCTGGACAGGCCGGATATGGTGTTGCCTGAATACTTTGCCGATATACATGCCAAACTTATAGGCCACACGCCACAGCTGATATCGGCTATAGTATGGATAAAAGAGATGGCGCCACAGGAGGTACACGATAATGAGTACGAGAAATTCCTGATAGTGGAAGGCACCTGTGATATACAGATAGAGGAAGATATCCATCACCTGGTACCGGGCGATTACCTGACCATACCGCTGCATAAGAGCCACCATGTGCGGATTACATCTGACATACCATGCAAGGTAATATTGCAAAGGCTGGCGGCTTGATTGCGGTGCAGATTTTGTTAGCGTTAATTTAATTCTTTATTGTCGCTACATAGCCATATTTTGCTGCCAATATTTTAAAGATATATGCTGCTATACCTACGATTGCTGGCACTATTGCCCATAGTGTATTTTGGATACAGGAGGAAAAGCCTTACTGTATGGATACTGGTAAGCATGCTGATAGGCGTAGAGATCGGCTACGACTTCCCTGTATTTTCGCAGAACCTGAAAGTAGTATCGCAGATATTCCTGAAGCTGATAAAGACCATAATAGCTCCCCTGCTGTTTGGTACACTGGTATACGGTATTGCAGGCCACAGCAACATAAAGCAGGTGGGCAGAATGGGTTGGAAAAGCATACTCTATTTCGAAGTAGTAACTACAATAGCATTGTTCATAGGCCTTGCTGCCATTAACCTGACACAGGCAGGTGTGGGTATACAACTGCCACCGGTAACGGGCGTCGATCAGCTGCCTGTGGTGAAGCAGACCTTTACCGATGTGCTGCTGCATACCTTTCCGGAGAACATAGCCAAGGCCGTAGCTGAAGGAGCCGTGTTGCAGATAGTGTTATTCAGCATATTGTTTGGTGTGGCTACAGCTATGGTAGAGGAGAAATACCGTATGCCGATAGTGAAATTTGCAGAGGCTCTGAGCGAGGTAATGTTCAAGTTTACCAATCTGATCATGTTTTTTGCGCCCTTTGCAGTGGGTGCCGCTATAGCCTACACGGTGGGTCACATGGGGCTGGGCATATTGGTAAACCTGGCCAAGCTGCTGCTTACCTTGTATGGTGCGCTTACTTTCTTCCTGTTGTGCGTTCTGTTGCCAATTGCCCTGATTGTAAAGGTACCTATAGTGCAGTTCATTAAAGCAATAGCAGAACCGGTATCGCTGGCCTTTGCCACTACCAGCTCGGAGGCTGCCTTGCCAAAGGCTATGAAGGCCATGGAAGGTATGGGAGTGCCGCGCAAAATAGTAGCCTTTGTAATGCCGATGGGCTACAGCTTTAACCTGGATGGAACTACGCTGTACCTTTCGCTGGCGGCTATATTTGTAGCGCAGGCTGCAGGTATCCATTTGCCGTTGCATATTCAACTGGCTATGTTGTTTACCCTGATGCTAACGAGCAAGGGTGTAGCAGGTGTGCCGAGGGCTTCGCTGGTAATATTGCTGGGTACTTTAGCCTCGTTTAACCTGCCTGTAGAGCCTGTATTTATAATACTGGGCATAGATGAACTGATGGACATGGCACGCACTTCGGTTAATGTAATAGGGAACTGCCTGGCAACTATCGTTATTGCCAAATGGGAAGGAGAGTTTAGCCCGCCTGAACTGGGGCAGCTGCTATAGAAAATCCGGTACGTCTGCCAGGTATTTAATACCCTGCTGAATATCTATTATCACATTGGTGCCACCATTGGTAAGCCACAGATAAGGCACCTGAAGCTTTTGGTTGTAGGTGAGCGATTGCATGATGACCGCCTCATCTATAGGTATGTAATCTGCCTTGCATTCTACCAGCAGCATAGGTTTGGATTCGCGACTGTAGGCCACAACATCACCACGCTTGCGCAGGTCATTGACCACAATTTCTTTCTCTACGCTTAACAGGGTTGCAGGATAGGCCCGGTCGTGGATAAGGTAATGGATAACATGCTGGCGTACCCACTCTTCGGGGGTAAGTACATAATACTTCTTGCGCACTATGTCGAAGATATAGTCTATGCCGTTTTCTTCCTTTGTTTTAAAGGCATAGTTGCCAAAAACAATAGAAGCGTTCATGCAAGGGGAATTAAATGAGTGTCGGGGCTTATTTGCGCTTAGCTACAATAACTATCTGTGCACCAAAGAACTTTTTCAACGGCCAGATAAGCTCCAGCATAGGTTGAAAGAAGTAGATGGTTTTTGCGAACCAGGTAGGGCAGAAGAATGGCACAAAACCGATAACGGTTAGTGAGTCTACCCGCAGGCCACGCTCCTCGCACCATGCGCTAAGCTGACTTTGGCTGAATGAGCGCTCTTCGTGCTCTATATGGTATTTCGAAGTCTTTTCAATTACTTTCAATATAGGGTTGTTGCCGTTCGGCTCTATTATGATTACCGTTTTAGCAATTTTGCCCGCGTTTTCTATANNGCAAGAGCAGGGTCGCTAAGGTGGTGAAGCACACCACGTATTACTGCTACATCAAACTGCTGCTTTGGCATAGAATCGAAATCCAGCAGGTTGGCTACCTGGAAGTCGATATCCGGTCTTTTCTTTTTGCCTAAGCCTATTGCTACCGAAGCAGGGTCGAAAGCAGAAATTTTAAGGTCGGGGCGGGCGTTTGCAAGCTCTATAGTATAAGTACCATCGCCACAGCCTATATCTACCAGGGTTTTATCGTTTTTGCCTATCAGTTTCAGTGTTTCCTGTGTTTGGCGCAGGTTTGCCACCTGCGACGAAAAGGGTGCATTGTTGGTATAGCGGTAGCCCTCGTTTTCCAGAACATCGCTATTGAATACGTTTACATTTTCCTTTTCTAACAGAACATTTTTATCAGCCATAGTGCAAATATAAAAAAGAACAGGCAAATGAGGTTGCCGGGGGATTGTTAAACGGATTATGGGTATAGCGCTCTTAGATTGGAGCAGATTGGCTATAATTGCATTTCTATACATTTATCAAATGGCTACACCCAACAAACAGACAAAACAAGCCGCTGCTGCAAAGGCTTCAGGAGCAGAAAATAAATCGGCACCGCTGATATCCACAGGGGCCGAAAATGTGATTAACTGGGTCATATTTGCCCTGTACTCTGCCTTATTGCTATATATGTCAGTAAACCACGAGCCTTGGCGCGATGAGGCGCAGAGCTGGCTGATAGCAAGGGACCTGGGATTTATAGAATTGCTGAAATGCCTGCCCAATGAGGGTCACCCGCCATTGTTCTATCTGGTATTGATGCCATTTGCAAAGTTGGGTCTGCCATATACCAAGATATACATCGTCAGCGATTTGCTGGCAATGGGATTGGCATGGCTGGTATTATTTAAAAGCAGGTTCCCGCTGTACCTGAAGATCCCTATGCTGTTCTCTTACTTCTTTTTATTTGAATATGCAGTAATAGCGCGTAACTATGGTATAGTGATGCTGATGCTGATGGCTGTAGCTGCCATATACGACAAGCGCCATGAGCTGCCCCTCCTGTATGGCTTTATCATATTCCTGCTTTTTCAAACGCATGTGCTGGCATTTTGTACCGGGGCGGGTCTGGGGCTGATATACCTGGTGGAAGTGGTGCGCGAAAAACGTTGGAGCGTAAAAAGCCTAGGTGCTATGGCCCTGATGGGCGCCGGCGGACTGGCTATGGTGGCATTGCTTCTGAGCGCCGGTATGAAATCGAGCTATACCAAGCTTGCTACAGATAAAATGGGTGCTGTAACTGATGCTATGGGTAATGCACTACTGTTGGATAAAAGCTCGGGTATGGTAGCTTTGTTCCTGTATCTGCTGTTGGTAGTTGCCCTGTTCAGGAAGCCTTTGGTTCTTTTATTTCTGACTGTGGCTGTTGCCGGATATTGCTACCTGGTGGCCTTTAAGTTTCAGGGAGCTATACGCCACCATGGATTTTTGCTGACCTTTATACTCGCGGCTTATGCATACGCTACGCACTACCAACCATTGAAGCAGTTCGAGAAATTTGCCTGGGTAGAAAAGGGCGGACTTATCATGCTGAGCGTGCTGCTGGGCATACAAATGCTGAAAGGCAGCGATATGACCTTCCGCGATCTGGAGGATAATTTTACGGACTCGAAAAATGCTGCAGAATTTATCAATAACAATGGACTGGCGAATTATGAAATAGTGGGACACCGATCGTATGCGGCATCATCCATAGTACCTTACCTGCCAGGTAAGAAAACGATATTCTATGCAGACCAGAACAGGTCTACTACCTTCATTATACTGGATACGGTTTTCTATAACAATTACATGAAATACTCGGGGGACTACGCACCATATATAGCTGCGCAAAAGTTCAAAAACCTGGATAGCGTGCTATTGGTAATGAATATGCCGATAGAGTATCCTGCATTTTTGAATGAATGGGAGCCTGTATATCAAACGATAAAAGAACCAATACAACGCGATGAGGTGTTTGTTATCTACCGACACAAAAAGCTACAGTAGGCCTACTTACCAAACCAGCTACGTATGGTGCCGATGGGTAACCGTGCCCATAGCCTGTCGTGCAGATAGAACAATATTATTTTGGTGAAAACCTCGGAAGATCCGATTGTAAGACTGACTGCAGGATTTCCGGTGTAGAACCAAGCCAGCACTATGGTATCAATAGTGCCTACCGTACGCCAACTTATTGCTTTGATGAATGAAGTAATACTAGTTTGCTTATCATTCGGAATAAAATGGAGCCATACACGCTCGTGCAGATAGAAGAGTACGATTTTGGTGAATACTTCGCTGGAGGCGATTTTGACCGCTATAAGGGCATTACCGGAAATGAAGTAGGACAACACCATGGTATCTATGGTGCCAACTATGCGCCAGCTGATGCCCTTGAGCACAGAGCGCAGGTGCGACTCATTTTTCTTCTGCTCTTCCAGAGCTGCTGTTACTGTAGCGTTGTCCACCTTACGAATTAAAATAAAATCTACTGGTTTAATAGAGTTTTTGGATTGAAAGTTCAGGAAGATGGAGAAATTAACAAACTGCTAGCAATTCTTTTCTTCATTGCTGTTTTTTCTTATTCTGCGCTATCACTTCTTTAATGTGCTCTGCTGCAATTCCCTGTGTGGCCAGCACACCGGCGATAAAGGCGCTTTTGGATTCAACGTACACGTCTATATCATCGTTAGCGGCAGCAAGCCGCTTCTTCAGCTCGCCATATTCAGCAGCAAGTGCGGGAGAGCTTCTCAGCGCATCCCTGAACAAGAAATGATTGCTTAGGCTAAGGCTGCCCTGTATGCAGCAATACAGGTTGTGCTTTGGCCATATAGTTGCCGCGCCATCCACCGGGCTATGGTTGGATATTGCCTTAAATGCATATCTATCCTTTATGCCCAGGTCACCCGCAAACTGATAACCCAGCGATACAACTATCGGTATCACCCTGTTTAGCTGTGTTTCATCCTCTACCACAATATCTATATCCAACACAGGCTTGGCTGCAAGTCCGGGTACTGAGGTGCTGCCCACATGCTCTATTACTATAGGAATATTTTGCAGTGCATCATCCAATACGGATCGTATTTTTTGAAACTGCTGTGGCCAGCTTGTGTCGTAATCCACTACTGTAATCATGGCGTCTTTCGGCTTTCATTTATTCAAGCTGAAACATACTATCATTTTATGTGCCGGAGAAATTCTTGCCAAACTCAATTGAATAGTGAACTAAGGCTTGTATAATTTGCTTGTGCTAATGCCATTGGCTGATTGCGCAAGAACGATGTATATGCCCGGTGGTTGGTTGAAGGCGATGGCGTTATTGCCGGGTGTTGCCTGGCTTTGTTGAATGCACTGGCCTATGGCATTGTATATACTGATGGAGGCGTATTCCTGCAGATTGATGTTCAATACATTTGCCGATTGCCAATTGTGATTGATGGTAAGCTTTTGGGTTTCATTAATACCTGTTTTTATAAAACTGCAGATAGTATTTATATCCTGCGGAAACAGATAGTAGCCTGTAATAGAACTATCGCCATAGTTGCACAGGTTATACATTTCGGGATCAATAACACAATCTATCAAAGGGTATATATCGTTATCGGAGCCTATGTTTTCGTAGTATTTGAATTTTTTATAGTACATGTCAGGACGAGCGGTATCGGTTATCAGGCTTACTGAA
This sequence comes from Bacteroidetes bacterium UBA7692, assembly GCA_002482725.1. Taxonomy (GTDB): domain Bacteria; phylum Bacteroidota; class Bacteroidia; order Chitinophagales; family LD1; genus UBA7692. The sequence continues at coordinate 25,678 of DLGO01000082.1, forward strand.
AATTGCTTGATAAATTTGGCACCTGCATTAATGGAATCAACAGCATCAACTATGGCTAGCCTGGTATTTGATACGCCGCAATTATATGAAACAGTTGAGTCGATATAGAAGGAAATGGTATCGCCCGGTTGTGCAGCAAAATAGTAAGTGGGACGAAATGCTCCTTCTTTCAGAAAGTAAACGGTGTCTCCACTCAGGTAGCTTATTTCGGGCTGGTAGTGTCCTATGCGGATACAGGTCTTCCCGAGAACAATGGTGTCGGCTATCAATGCACGGGTAACAATATTGTTGTTATTGCCCCAGTTATAATGGTGCTTCCATACGGCCGTGCGATTGCCCCATTTTTGGGCGTGGAGCTGATTATAGAAAATTGCGATTGTAAAAAGGAGTAAAAGGTGTTTCATCTGTGCAGGCGTTTTTGAGTTAGTAATATGCCTTTCGCGTGCAATTTAGTGAAGCGCGTGAGCGGTTACTGCAGGGTAGACGTTAATTGACAATAAGATTACAAATTGGGAAGAGTGGTGTTGAAATGGCATAGAATTTAGCTAGATTCAAAGTAGGTGGCAATTGTGAAATTTTGGTTACGCCGATTTGTCAACAAGGGCGTATGCAATACGCCCCTACAAATGCACCATACGAATTCTCAGAAACTCCTGTAATTATGAAATTAGCGTATGAGGCGTTTTTGAATTTATTATCTATTCCGCAATCATCAGCTTATCATATTTCTCCACACCTGCTACCAGCATTTTTATGTAATAGAATCCTGCGGACAAATTAAACCTGCATTCATTTTTGCCTTGGTGTATGGTTTGGTTCCATACCTGTTTTCCTTGATTATCGTACAGGGTTATTTCACCCGGACTGTCGCTGTTTGAGAGGTTTATGGTTACGTTTCCATAGGCAGATGGGTTGGGGTAAATATGTATGCTTACTGCGCCCGATGGTAAAGGCGATATTGCAGAAGGTATGTTGGCCAAAACCTGCACAGAATCCTGTGCTTCACATCCGTTGGCATCGGTAATGGTTACGCTGTACTTGCCGGGTGCTAGTCCCGTTGCGGTATCGTCGCTTTGCAATGGTGTGGTGTTCCATGCAAATGAGTACGGAGCTGTGCCGCCTGATGGAGTGGCAATAGCCAAACCGTTGCCCTCAGTTGTGGTGCTTGCTACAGCGCTTAGCTGTGCGGTAGGTATGGCATTGGCGCTAACCTGCTGCACTGCAGATTTTGCATAGCAACCTGATGGGCTATCAATGGCAAATACGCTAAAGTTGCCGCTGCTGTGCGCTACAATGGATTGCGTGGTATCGCCATTGCTCCACAGATACTGTGCTGCTGCGGGGGCAGTAAGCGTAACGCTATCGGTGCCGCACCATTGCAATGGTGCAGCGGCTGTGATTATTGGTATGGAAGGATTGCAACTGCCAAGGCGCGCGGTAAATACATCGGGTGCCAGCGGATAATTGGGCACGGGTGTGCGGCATAGCAACGAATCGTTGCCGAAGGTGATGCGCGAGTTGGGGTCGCTGTACATACCGTTTACAAATATGTTGCCATAGGCATCTGTTGCTATACCTGCGGACTCAGCACGGCCATCTGCCCGCTTGGTTGTCTGGCTCCATATTATGGTTCCGTTTTTGGATATTTTGACTACAAACAAATTACCGGATTCCTGTAATGTATCGGTGCCGGTGATAAGCCTGCCACCATACCTACCAAATGCATAGGCGTTTTCCAGATGGTCTGTGCACATGGATGAAATGGGCCCACCGCCTATATCGGGCATGCTGACTACCCATTGCAATGCGCCCTGTCCGTCTATTTTAATGATGTTGTGGTAGCCATACACACCAAAGGGCGGCAGGTAAGGCATAATTATCAGGGTGGTGTCAATAGCTATTGTATCCAGCTGTGGCTTGGAACTGGTGGCACCCAACAGGTACACGTTGTCGTGCTTATCGGCAGTTAGTGCGGTGTATATACCACCCACGTTTTTGGTTGTTGCTTTAAACCACTCAAAGGTTAATGTGCTATCCAGTTTAATCAGCAGGTTTTTGCCAACCCCTTTGTAGTTGGGGTCCGAATACAGGGCAAGGTCACCAATGGGTAAATCTGAAGGTTTGATTACAGGATGGTAAAGTACACTAAGCGAAATGAATACCGACCTATTGCTGGCAGCGATAGCAGTGCCTGTAAGGAATGATACCCCCAGCGAGTCGTAGCCAATATTGCGCACGCGCTGTACATAGCCCATACTATCCATTACAGCTACAAAGTGGCCGCGGCCAATGGGGTGGCCGTCGAGTGTATCGCCCTGCGCTTGTGCCATGCCATAGGCAAGCATTTTATTGCCGTAGAATTGCTTTATTTCTGAAAAGCCGGATGACGAGCATTGGTGCGCCCTGATGTATTGCACATTACCATTGGGGTCGTATCTGGCTATGCAATAGTTTGTGCCTGAATTGATGTTTTGAATGCTGGTATCCACGAATAATACTCCTTCCAAACGGATAGAATCGCGAAAGTAAAACATCAGGTAGGAAAAGCCTTCGGGTGTAGTAAACATGCTGGTCGGAATCATAGCCTGGCCGCCGGCTGAAGCGGGAAACCGGGGAAATTTTTTAACCCATGACACAGCACCCTGGGGGCTGTATTTTACAAAGTACGCGATGTTGGCATTGGAGCCTGAGCCGCCGGGGTTGGGGTAGCTGGTGGCGCCAATGGTAAGCGAACTGCTTATGGAAGTAACAATGGCGTATGAATTACCTGCTGAATCTACTTGCAGCGTATTATTTGTACCCAAGAGTTGATCGTTGTGGGTGCCGCCGATGCCTTTTGCCCATTGCCATTGCGGTGCCAGGGCTTGTGCAGTATTGATTGTGATAAATAAACAGCAGAACAACAGCGGTAGTATTTGTTTCATGTTTATGTGAGTATCAGGTGGTATTGCAGAGCAATATTTGCTTCTGTATATTAAAGATGGGGTTAAATATCAGATTATAGAATTATGGTATGTTTTTTAACTTAAGGATAACTTACATGCGGCTGTATTGGTGGATGGTGGGTTAAAGGAGTTGTTGAAGGAGCAGGTGGTAAAAATCCTTACCACCAAATGGCTCTTGAAAAAAGTGTGTTAACGATTTTTTAAACCTTCGCCAAGTGTTGGTTTTCAATAGGGTTATGGAGGTTGGAGCATTTTGCCGCTTTTTTTGCTAGAGTGGTGAGGGGGTATGGGGTTACCTTTGGACCGTTGATTGAAGCTGATTGTTACAACTTTGCTGAAAGCAACGAGGCGTTCTTTAGGATAGCGATTTTTTATCTGAATCACGGATTTAACGGATTATGGGATTCCACGGATTACGATCAAAAAACGGTGTTGTTTTGCCATCGGAATGTGGGTAGTACATTGCTTACGCGAGATGGTGGGTGAGACACCCACCACGGCGATAGTAACACCAAATGACATTCAAAAAAGTTTTGATGTCATTCTTGAAGTTGTCCGATATTTTTGAAAATCAGCTAGTTAGTCGTTTTTTTATCTGAAAAATGACACTAAACGGGTGAAGAAAAATTTGGTGTCACTGTTTGGTGTCAGGGTAAATGGTGATAGAGTAGAGAAGGTGGCTGAGTTTACCATCAAAATGGTATGTGGTTTTACCATCATGGAGAGATTGGTAAAGTGTTGAGGGATAAGGCATAATGATTGAAAATGCGATGAAAAAATACCATCAAAATGGTGGTAGTTTTGCCATCAAAATGGCGGATGTATAGCTTAAACGAGATATCCACAACAGCGGCAATAGTGACACTAAATGACATTCAAAAAAGTTTTGATGTCATTTTTGAAGTTGACGGAAATTTTTGAAAATCACCTAGTTAGTCGTTTTGTTATCTAAAAAATGACACTAAACGGGTGAAAAAAAAATTTGGTGTCACGGTCTGGTGTCAGGATAAATGGTGGTAGAATAGAGAAGGTGGCTGAATTTACCATCAAAACAGTATGCGGCTTTACCATCACGGAGAGATTGACAAAGCATTGAGGGAGAGTGGATAATGATTGAAAGTGCGATGAAAAAATACCATCAAAATTGTGGTGGTTTTGCCATAAGAAAACAGGGGCTTTAGCTTGAAAATTGAGGGTAATGGCACCATGCTAAAAAACGCAATTTCCGCCAGCCACCGCCAATCACCGCCATTTTTTGTTTTCTGTGGGGGCGCATTGTATTATTCACATTCATGATTTAACCGGAGTTCATGATTGCTTTTGGCAATTCGCCCTTGGTGCAGTATCGGCTGAAAGAAATGGGTTCAGAGAACCCTGGGGTCTGGGTTCGGGATGCCCTTTGGAACATCCCGAACAGCGAAATGCGCTGAATGGTGGCGCTTGGGCAGGCGCGAAGGATGGAAGCGGCTAGCCCGGAGTGGAGCGCAGCGGAATGAGGACTAATAGCGCACAGCCTGACCGTAGCGCAGCGGAGGGCGCGCACAGTACTCATTAAAAAAATTAATATGAAAAGGAACAGAGATTATGGGAGCGAAGAAACAGGGCGGAGAAAGAGGAATGGGGCGGAGGGTGCGCGCAGCAGGTGTTATGTGAATATTTTTATGATTTAAGTGAAAACAACTAGTAAACGAAGCCGGGGGAATAGCTACATTTGCGGCTTCAATTTTTATAAGCAACAACACACAGTAATGACCGAATCGCATCTGCTGGAGGCCACTCCGGAACAAGCAAAGCAATTGGGCCTGAGGCCCGAAGAGTTTGAAAAGATAAAAGAGATACTGGGCCGCACGCCGAATTTTAACGAATTGAGCATATACAGCGTGATGTGGAGCGAGCACTGCTCGTACAAAAACAGTATAACCTACCTGAAAAAACTACCGCGCAAGGGCAAGCACCTGCTGGTAGAAGCAGGGGAGGAGAACGCAGGCCTTGTAGACCTGGGCGGCGGACTGGCCTGTGCGTTTAAAATAGAGTCGCACAACCACCCGAGCGCATTGGAGCCATACCAGGGTGCGGCTACAGGCGTGGGCGGTATACACCGCGATATATTTACTATGGGCGCGCGCCCTATCTGCTCGCTGAACTCTTTGCGATTCGGCGACCTGAAAAACGAGCGCACCAAATACCTGCTGAAAGGCGTGGTAAAAGGTATAGGCGACTACGGTAACTGCTTCGGTGTGCCTACAGTGGCAGGCGAGGGGTATTTTGACCCTATTTACCAGACAAACCCATTGGTAAACGCCATGAGCGTGGGCATAGTGAAAGTGGATGAAACGGTAAGCGCTACATCGAACGGTGTGGGCAACCCTGTATATATAGTGGGTTCTGCTACGGGCAAGGACGGCATACACGGTGCGGCTTTCGCATCCAAAGATATTACCAAAGACTCGGTAAACGATTTGCCTGCTGTACAGGTTGGCGATCCTTTTCAGGAGAAACTGTTGCTGGAAGCTTCGCTGGAAGTGATAAAAACAGGCGCAGTAGTGGGTATGCAGGATATGGGTGCAGCGGGTATTACCTGCTCTACCTCGGAAATGAGCGCAAAGGGCGAGTGCGGCATGAAAGTGTGGCTGGATAAAGTACCTACGCGCCAGGCAAACATGAAGCCTTGGGAAATACTATTGAGCGAGTCGCAGGAGCGCATGCTGATAGTGGTGAAAAAAGGCATGGAGAAAGAAGTGGAAGCGGTATTTGAAAAGTGGGACCTGCACTGCGCTGTAATAGGCGAAGTGACCGATACCAAATGGTTGGAATACTACGTAAATGGCCAGCTGGTGGCTACGGCACCTGCCGAAAGCCTGGTGCTGGGCGGTGGTGCCCCGATATACGAGCGCGAGTTTACCGAGGCGGCTTACTATGCAGAGAACAAGGCATTTAACATAGACAACGTGGCAGTGCCTGCCAACCTGAAAGAGGTAGCAGAGGTATTGGCATCGAGCCTGAACATATCGTCGAAAAAATGGGTGTTCAACCAATACGACAGCATGGTAGGTGTGGCAAACACCAGCACCAACAGGCCAAGCGACGCAGCCATAGTGCGCGTGCAGCAGGATAGCGACAAGGCGCTTGCTGTAACAGTAGACTGCAATGCGCGCTACGTATGGGCAGACCCATTGGTAGGCGGGCAGATAGCAGTAGCAGAGGCAGCAAGGAATATAGTATGCAGCGGCGGCGACCCGAGCGCTATTACCAATTGCCTGAATTTTGGCAACCCGTACAACACAGAGGTGTACTGGCAGTTTGTAAATGCCCTGAAAGGCATGGGCATAGCTTGTGAAGCACTGGGTACGCCTGTAACAGGTGGCAACGTGAGTTTCTACAACCAAAGCACAGATGGTGGCGCGGTATTCCCAACCCCAACCATTGGTATGATAGGTTTGCTGGATAGCTGGAAAGATGCCATGACGCTGAACTTTAAGAACGAAGGCGATGCGATATACCTGATAGGTGTTTCGCGCAATGATATAAGCAGCAGCGAATACCTGGTAAAATACCACGGCATACAAAACTCACTGGCGCCGTACTTCGAAATAAACGAAGAGGTGGCTTTGCAAAAAGCGGTGAACGCGCTTATCAAGAAAAAACTGATAGCCTCTGCGCACGATGTGAGCGAAGGCGGTGTGTTCATTACCCTATTGGAATCGGCACAGGTAAACAACCTGGGCTTTGATGTAACAACAGACAGCGCTATCAGGAAAGATGCGTTCCTGTTTGGTGAAGCGCAAAGCAGGGTAGTGGTTACTGTAACGGAAGAGAACGTATCTGCATTTGAGCAATCGCTGGGTACAGTACCATTCTACAAGCTGGGAACCGTAACAGGTGCAGGAGTTAAGATAGACGGTGAAAACTGGGGTATAACTGCAGACTGGAAAGCAGTGTACGACAATGCACTGGAAGCAGTGTTGAACGGATAAGAAAAGTAAGTTTTTGATAGCTTAACGCCAATAAGAGCCTACTTGCTAAGTAGTTCTTTTATTGGCGTTAATAGTTTGTCGATATCGCCTGCGCCAATGGTGCAAACCACCTCAAGCTCCCTGGTAGCAAGGGTTTTCAGTAGGTCTTCCTTTAGTATATTGCTAGAGGAAGGAGAGGTAAGCTTATCGGATATAAGTGCGCTGGTAACGCCCTCTATAGGCAGTTCGCGGGCAGGGTAAATATCCAGTACGATTACATCGTCGGCAATGCTCAGGCTTTGGGCGAAACCCTCGGCCAGGTCTTGTGTCCGGGTAAAAAGGTGAGGCTGGAAAATAGCCGTTATCTTCTTATCGGGGTATATCTCGCGAACAGACTCCAAGAATACCCGGATCTCTTCGGGATGGTGGGCATAGTCATCTATAAAGGTGTATTGTTCGCTCTTCAGCAGAAACTCGAACCTGCGCTTAATGCCCTTGAAAGATGCTAAGGCACTTTTGATTTCAGCATCGCTGATCTTCAGTTCTTTGGCAATGCTGATAGCAGCTATGGCATTCTCTATGTTGTGATAGCCGCCAACGTTGATGCGGAAGGCTTTCAGCTCTTTGCCAAAGTAGGAAACATTGAAAAGGTAACCACCATCTACCACCCAGTATTTGCTGCAGTATACATCTGCATTTTCATCGTGCAGGGAGTAGAAAGCCTTATCCAGCACAGGCAGGCGGTCGTTGATGCTCTGGTCCTGTTTCATTACAAGAAAACCCTCGTCGGATATCTTGTTGGTGAACTCGATAAAAGCCTCATCTATAGCTTCTTTGGTGCCGTATATGTCCAGGTGGTCGGTGTCCACTGCTGTTATCACAGCCATATCGGGGTGCAGGCGGTGAAAGGAGCGGTCGAACTCATCGGCTTCTATTACCACTACGTGGTCCTTTTCGCTGCCTGTGTTCAATGGCTTGGTATTGGGGTGGTACTCGGTGCTATCGATGTAGTTGGAGTTGTAGTTGGTAGCTATACCACCCAGGAAGGCTTTCATCTCGTAGCCTGCATGTGCCAGTATGTGGGCTATCATAGAGCTAACGGTGGTTTTGCCATGAGAGCCGGCCACTGCAATGGTATAGTGGGCCTTGCTGATGATGCCCAGCACTTCGCTGCGCTTCAGCAAGATGTAGTTGTTGTCTTTGTAGAAGTTTAGGCCCTTGTGGTCTTTAGGTATAGCAGGGGTGAAAACCACCGCATCTACATCCTTTGGTATAAGGTTGATATCGTCCTCGAATATTACCTCTATGCCTTCGTTCTGTAGCTGCTCTGTAAGGGCAGTAGGGGTTTTATCGTAGCCGCTTACGCGTATTTCGCGTGCATTGAAGTAACGGGCCAGTGCGCTCATGCCGATTCCACCTATGCCTAGAAAGTATATTGATTTTATGTTCTTGATATCCATAGGGCAAATGTCCTTTTAAATCGCGTAAATTTCATGTACTATTTTCTCAGCAGCATCGGGACGGGCCATTTGCTTAATGTTTTTGCCCAGGGATTTCATGGCCGCCTGGTCTTGCAGCAAGTCGAAAGCAGCGCCGATAAGGTTGATTTTAGCCTCATCGTCCTTTATCAGTATAGCGGCATGCTTCTGCACCAATGCCATGGCATTGTGGGTTTGGTGGTCTTCGGATACATTGGGCGAAGGCACCAGTATTACCGGCTTGCCAACACATTGCAGCTCAGATATTGACAGCGCTCCTGCACGGGATATAATGATATCGGCACAACTATAGGCAAAGTCCATTTTGTCCAGGAACTGGTTGGTAAGCAGCTGCGGGGTGCCTTTGGTATCGGCAATACACTGCTCGAAGTATACCTTGCCCGTTTGCCAAAGAATCTGCACATCGTGGTGGGTTTTTATGCGCTCTAGGGCATGCACTACCGCTTGGTTGAGTGTGCGTGCACCCAGGCTGCCACCTATGATCAGGATGGTCTTTTTGGATGGGTCAAGATTGTAATAGGCATAGGCTTTTGCCTGGTCTACCTGTATGTTAGCTATATCCCTGCGCACCGGATTACCGGTTATGCGTATCTTATCGGCAGGGAATACCTTTTCCATGCCTTCATAAGCTACGCAGATAACCCGGGCCTTTTTTGCTAATAGCTTATTGGTGATACCTGCAAAGGAGTTCTGTTCCTGCAGCACCGTGGGGATGTTTAACAGGTTGGCAACCTGTAGCAATGGTCCGCTGGCATAGCCGCCCACGCCTATCACCACATCTGGTTTAAAGCTGCGCAATACGCTGAATGCTTGTAGCAATGACTTACTTAGCTTATAAGGTAGAAGTATGTTTTTAAGGATGGAGCCACGCTGATAGCCTGCAATGTCGAGGCCTTTTATTTTGTAGCCTGCCTGTGGTACTTTCTCCATCTCCATGCGGCCATTGGCACCCACGAAAAGGATCTCTGCATCAGGGTTGGTGGCTTTTATCTGATTGGCAATGGCAACAGCAGGAAAGATATGCCCGCCTGTGCCGCCACCGGATATGATGAATTTGGTTGGTTGATTCTTTTGCATTATCGCCTTGCTTTGAAACGAAAACTAAGGTATAAATTGAATGGGATATACAGCTTGATTTAAGATTATTTCTAGCCTATGGCCAGGCTTTCTTTACCGCTCTGCAGCTCTATATTGCGGCTAACGCTTAGTATGATGCCAAATGCCATAGAAGTAAAGAGTACGCTACTGCCACCCATGCTGATAAGCGGCAGTGTAACACCGGTAACCGGCACCAGGTTTACGGCTACGGCCATGTTTATCATAGCCTGGATAACAAGCGCAGCACCTAGGCCGACTGCCAGCAGCGCGCCAAATGCCTTGGGGGCATTGATAACGATACGGATGCAGCGGTACATGAAGAACAAGTACAGGAATACGATCATGGCACCGCCCAGCAGGCCGTATTCCTCTATAAGTATGGAATAGATAAAGTCGGAATAGGGGTGGGGCAGGAAATTCTTCTGGTCGCTGCCGCCCGGGTTTACTTTGATAAAGCCACCTTTGGCAATAGCTATCTTGGATTGCAATACCTGGTATTCATCATCGCCCAGCTCGTCGGTTTTGCCGAAGTTTTCTATACGGTGCTTCCAGGTTTTCATACGGCCGGCCTTGTTGAGTGCTGTATCAGGTATGTTTACCAATATAACAAAGAACAGGCCGAATACCACGGCACTAATACCAAAGAGTAATGCGATATGCTTCAGAGAAATCCTACCAATGAACATGATAAAAACGCTCGTAAAAAATACGATCATGGCAGTAGAAAGATTCTCAGGCGCAATGAGCAGAGCTGTGACAATAACAGGAAACAGAATAGGTAAAAACGCTTCTTTAAAACTCTTGATCTGATCCTGCTTTATCGACAGTTGCCTTGCGAGGTACATGATGAGGGCAAGCTTGGCAAGGTCGGAGGTCTGGAAAGTGAGCCCCACCAAAGGCAGGGTGATCCAGCGGCTTGCTGAGTTGATCTCTGTACCGAAAAACATAGTGTACAACAGCAATGGAATACTGCCAATCCAAAGTACCTGTGCTATACGCGAGTAGTAGCGGTAGTCGATACGGTGGAAGATGAACATAAGCCCAAGCCCCAATACTGCATACAGCATTTGCTTGGTGACATAATACTCTGTATTGCCATCGGCCATTTTGTACGCTAGCGTGCTGGTGCTGCTATAGATACCCAGCAAGGAGAATATAAATAGCATCACCACGACCCACCATATTAGTTTGTCGCCCTGGAAGTAGGACGTGTCTATCAGCCTCCCTTTTTGGGGAGCCTCAGAAGCGCCTGTATCTTGTGCAGTTGTTGCCATAATATATTTTGCTGAAGTCTGATTAGCAGCGGTTCATTTTGCCACTATTACAATTTGATAACTTCGTCTTTGAATTTGCGGCCCCTGTCCTCAAAATTCTGGAACAAGTCGAATGAAGCACAGGCTGGTGAAAGCAATACCACATCCTGCGGGTTGCCCATCTGGTAAGCCATTTTAACTGCATCGTGCATGTTGTTGCAGTTGATAACCACATCAACAGATTTGCCGAAGGCAGCGTGCAAAGGTGTGTTGTCTACACCAAGGCAGATAAGCGCTTTCACTTTCTTTTTTACCAATGGCAGAAGCACACTGTAGTCGTTACCCTTGTCGATACCACCCGCAATCCAGATTACCGGTTTGTTCATGCTTTCAAGCGCATACCATGTGCTGTTTACGTTCGTTGCCTTTGAGTCGTTTATGAACTCGATGTTGCGCACTTTGGCAACCGATTCCAAACGGTGTTCAAGGCTTTTGAAATCGCTTAAGCTTTGGCGTATTTCTTCCTTGCGGATGCCATACACGTTTGCTACGATGCCTGCAGCCATTGAGTTGTAGACGTTGTGTCTGCCTTTAATTCCTAGTCCTTCAGTTTCCATTTTAAATTGAGCGTTTTTATAATTAATAAAGATAGTTTCGTCTTTTACGTAGGCACCTTCAGCAAATTCTTTCTCATAGCTGAACGGAAGGTGCTGTGCTTTAGGATTATATAGTTCCAGGTTCTTCAGCGTTAGTTCATCATCGGCACAGTAGATGAAGTAGTCTTCGGCTGTCTGGTATTTGGTTACATTGAACTTTGCAGTAACATAGTTCTGCAACTCGTAATTGTACCTGTCCAGATGGTCAGGGGTAATATTGGTAAGCACCGATATATGCGGGCGGAAATGGTCCAGGTCGTCCAGTTGAAAGCTGGATACTTCCAATACATAATAATCATAGCTTTCGGTAGCCACCTGCATGGCGAAGCTTTTGCCGATGTTGCCGCCAAGCGCCACGTTCAGGCCACCATTTTTCAATATGTGGTATGTAAGCGCAGTAGTGGTAGTTTTACCATTGGAGCCGGTGATGGCTACAATTTTGGCAGGCGTGTACCATGATGCAAGTTCTATTTCGCTTACTATCTGAACCTTCTTTTCAATCAGCTTTTTTACGATAGGCGCTTTGTGCGGTATGCCAGGGCTTTTCATTACCAGGTCGGCATTCAGTATCAGCTCCTCGGTATGGCCTTCGGCTTCGAACTTAACGCCAAACTGGTTCAGCAAACTGATGTACAGGTCTTTCACTTTGCCACCATCGCTTACGAAAACATCATAGCCCAGCTTCAGGCCCAGCACTGCTGTGCCAACCCCGCTTTCGCCTGCCCCAAGAATAACAAGACGCTTCCCTTTCCCTGCTTCCAGATAAGGAAGGAGATGTGATGAGTCGTTTTGTTCTATACCTTCTTTCATGATGTGCTTAAATTGCTGTTATCGTATTTTTAATGTTACCATGGTTAAAACCGCAAGCAGGATACCGATGATCCAGAAGCGCGTCACTATCTTACTTTCGTGAAAATTCATTTTCTGGTAGTGATGGTGCAGCGGGCTCATCAGGAATATCCTGCGGCCTTCGCCAAATTTCTTCTTAGTGTATTTGAAGTAGCTTACCTGCATGATCACGCTCAGGTTCTCTATCAGGAATATGCCACACATGATGGGAATCAAAAGCTCTTTGCGTACGGCTATAGCCAGTGTGGCAATGATGCCGCCTAATGCTAATGAACCTGTGTCGCCCATGAATACCTGTGCAGGGTATGCATTGTACCACAGGAAGCCTACGCAGGCCCCGATGAATGCCGCGCAGAATACCACCAACTCACCTGCATTTGGTATGTACATGATGTCCAGGTAATCGGCAAATATGATGTTGCCCGATACATAGCAGAATACCAAAAGTGTAGTGCCTACTATAGCCGATGTACCTGTTGCCAGTCCGTCTATGCCATCGGTGAGGTTGGCACCATTGCTAACAGCTGTGATAATGAATATCACCACAGGTATGAAAATCAGCCATGCATATTTGCCCCAGTCAGGATTGATAGAAGTAAGGATAACAGAGTAGTCTATTTCATGTGTTTTGATGAAAGGAAGCGTTGTGTTTGGCTCCTTTTCGGTAAGCATGTAATGCACTTTGGCGTTGTCGTCTGTAACCTTTGATATTAGGTTGCTATCGTACTTGTACAATTCGCCCTGAGATACTTCGGTTTTGGTTACTACATTTTTGTTGAAGTAAAGAACGGTTCCTACTATTATTCCCAAACCTATCTGGCCGATTACTTTGAACGTGCCTGCTAATCCTCTTTTATCCTTTTTGAATACTTTGATGTAATCGTCTGCAAAGCCGATAAGGCCAAGCCATACGGTGCTGATGATCATGAGGATAACGTAAACGTTTTCCAGCTTGGCAAAAAGCAAGGTAGGAACCAGTATAGCACCCAATATCAGCAAGCCACCCATGGTAGGCGTACCTTTCTTGGTGCTTTCACCGGTAAGGCCAAGCTCGCGGATGGTTTCACCTATCTGCTTGCGCTGAAGCAGAGCGATAATGTTTTTGCCGTAGATAACAGAGATGATAAGTGACAGCAACATGGCTAATGCTGCACGGAACGATATGAACGTGAAAAGGCCCGCACCTGGTACGTCATATTGCTGGTCTAAAAATCTGAATAGATAGTATAGCATCTTCGTGTTATTTACCTGATTCTTTAAATACTTCAGTTAATACCGCTACATCGTCGAACGGGTGCTTTATTCCTTTTATCTCCTGATATTTTTCGTGGCCTTTGCCTGCTATTAATATTATGTCGCGCTTGCCTGCAAGCATGCATGCTGTTTTGATGGCTTCTTTGCGATCGGTAATGGTAATCACCTTTTTGCGCTCGGGAGCCGGTACGCCTTCGTACATTTCTTTCAGTATCTGCTCGGCATCCTCGTTGCGTGGATTGTCGCTGGTAAAGATGGCCTTGTCGGCAAAGCGGGAGGCAATCATGCCCATAAGCGGACGCTTGGTAGCATCCCTGTTTCCACCACAGCCTACTACAGCTATCAGCTGAGCATTACCCTGGCGCACAGCGTTTATGGTGTGCATCACGTTTTTCAAAGCATCGGGCGTGTGTGCATAGTCCACTATACCTACTACCTGGTCTTCAGGTGATACTACCTGCTGGAAGCGGCCATCGGGTGGCGTAAGCATAGATAGCACACGAAGCACTTCCATTTTGTCCTCGCCAAGCAATGTAGCTGCACCATACACTGCCAACAGGTTGTAGGCGTTGAATTCGCCTATAAGCCTTGCGTGCAGCTCTATATGGTTAACCTCCAGTAGCAAACCTGTGATACTGTTCTCTATAATCTTGCCTTTGTAATCGGACGCTGCTTTCAGGCTATAGCCATAAACATTTGCAGCGGTGTTCTGCACCATAATACTGCCATTGCGGTCGTCGGTGTTTACCAATGCAAAAGCATTTTTATTCAGCTCATCGAAGAATTTTTTCTTCGCCTTGATGTAGTTGTCGAACGTAAGGTGATAGTCTAAGTGGTCGTGGGTGATGTTGGTGAAAATGGCACCTGCGAACTTTAAGCCTGCGATGCGGTTTTGGTCAACTGCATGCGAGCTAACCTCCATGAAGCAATACTCGCAACCCGCTTCTACCATTTGCAGCATCAGCTGATTCATGGTGATGGCATCGGGCGTAGTATGCGTAGATGGTATAACTGTTTCGTCTATCTGGTTTTGTACGGTAGACAATAAACCTGCATGCTTGCCAAAAGTGCGGAACAGCCTGTGCAACAATGTCACCACAGATGTTTTGCCATTGGTGCCGGTAACACCTACCACCTGCATCTGGTGAGATGGATTGTCGTAGAAGTTAGAAGCCATGATACCCAGAGCGATATTGCTGTTGTCTACCTGTATATAAGTAACATCGCCATTAAGCACAGCAGGTAGTGTTTCGCAAACGATAACTACTGCTCCCTGTGCTATGGTCTGGTCTATGAAAGTGTGCGCATCTACCTGAGTGCCCTTAACGGCAATAAAACAGCTACCTGCATCCGCTTTGCGCGAGTCCAGGTACAGGCCGCTTACCATTACTGCATCGCTGCCGGTAAGTTGCCTTGTTTTTACACCAATAAGCAATTCTCTCAGTTGTTTCACTTGTCTTTCTTTTTTTAGCTTAACTGCAGGGTTATTATCAGCCCTTTTGATATTCTTTCACCCGGTCGCAATGATTGTTTTTTTACTGTACCGTGTCCTTCTACCTTAACTTTCAATCCCTGTGTTTCCAACAGGTATATGGCATCTTTCAGGCTCATGCCTGTTACATCCGGCACTACGTTTATATCGTTGTCTATTTCTGTTGCGCTTATGCCATTGCTGTTGCCGGAGAGGGCCACCCAATCAGACACATCTTCTACCTTGGTGCCAAGGAAGGCGTATATCTTTTCCATATCAGTGCCTGCACCTTTTTCTATAAGCGGAAGCTTTTTGCTGCCCGCATATAGCTGCTGAACCGGCTTGTGCATGTGCAGCGACAGTGAATACACCTTATCTGCTACCTCTTTGAATATGCTACCGGCCACCACGTTGCCATAGTAACCGTTGGCACTAGGCGAGTTGATTACCACTATCATGGTATACTGAGGATTTTCGGCGGGGAAGTAACCGCAGAAAGAAGCCTGGTATTTAGGTACTGCATAGCCTCTTTTTCCATCGGCTATTTTTGCTGTACCCGTTTTGCCTGCTACTTTCAGGTAGTCTGTTTTCAGGTTGGTAGCTGTACCTGTTAGCACTACTGCCTCCAGCATTTCGCGCAGCTGGCGTACGGTGCTTGGCTTTAGTAACTGCTCATTGATCACTACTGTTTCGGTGCTGTCGATAGTCGTGTTGTATTCTTTTACCTTTTCTACTATGTAGGGCTGTATAAGCTTACCACCGTTTGCTATAGCGTTGTAAAACATCAATGTGTGCATTGGTGTAATACATATTTCGTAGCCATGTGCCAGGTAAGGGATAGTGGTAGCGCTCCATTTTTTGTAATCTGCAAAACGTGTTTGACCGGGACCGGGCAACTCTATTTTAACAGCTGTGTTGAAGCCGAACTGTACCAGGTGGTTGTGCAGCTTCTGCTTGTTGGCTGCATAGTGCTGCTGCGCCAGCTTTGCTATGGCTACGTTGCTGGAAACCTCTATAGCACGCTTTAAAGTAAGCGAAGGTGTTTCGGGAGCATCGTGGTCTTTTATAATCCTGTCGCCGAACTGTGCGCTGCCGTTGCCTACTTCTACCGATGTATTATTGGTAACAAAACCATCCTCCATCAAGGCAGCTACTGTAGCCAGCTTGAATGTAGAACCCGGCTCTGTAGCCTCACCCACTGCATAGTTCTGAATCTCTGCATAGGATGAATCGTTCATGCGGCCCAGATTGGCTATTGCTTTTATTTTGCCTGTGTTAGATTCTATAAGCACTACGCAGCCGTGCTCTGCATTGTGGTGCTTCAGTGCGCGGTGAAGCGCATCTTCGGCTACGTCCTGCAGGCTGATGTCGATAGTTGTGTATATGTCTTTACCCGGTTGTGGGGTTATGCTTTCGGCAGCATTTAGCGGCACTACTATGCCACCTGCTATTTTCTGCACCATTAGCTGACCCTTTACGCCTTGCAGGTCTTTGTTGAAGCTACCTTCCAAACCAACCTGCTTGCCCGTTTTATTGGTAAAGCCGATGGTACGCTGTGCCAAGTAGCCGAAGGGCATCAGGCGCTTATCGTTCTGTACGCCTATCATGCCGCTTTTATATTGCCCATCACGGAACAATGGCCACTGCTTCATGTCGTTGTACTGCACATAGGTAGCATTGCGCTTTAGCAGGTAGTAAGGCTTTTTCTTTTTGTATGCCCTCCATAGCTCAGCTTTGTATTGCTGTGCTGTTTTTTCGGGGTACATGGCACCAAGCAGCAATACCACAGAGTCGATGTTGTCTTTAAAGATATCGCTGTTGCGGCGTGTAGCGCGGAAGTCGATTACTATATCGAATGTAGGCAGGGTGGTAGCCAATAACCTGCCATCGGCAGAATAGATATTGCCACGCTCGGCCTGAACTGTTTTAGGGAATATAGTAAGCGAGTCGGCCAGGCTGCGGTAGTATC
>DLGO01000082.1:42630-56913 GCA_002482725.1 Bacteroidetes bacterium UBA7692
CTAGCTGCCCTGGAACGCCTGCAGGTAAAAGGTACGGCCCACTATGGCAAAACCGAGCAGGCAGATGAATAAGAATCCAAGATAGATCCTTACCACTATTTCCTGTTTTTTGTTTTGTGCCATTGTTTGTGTGTCCTTTTTTTGTCTGCCTCGCGGCTGTCGTTTGTGTCAGTATAAGTCGGTAGCCGTTTGTTATTTTCTTTCTATTACATTGGGTGGAATGCGCAGGGGTTTTATTCCTGTTGGTTCTACCAGTTTTGCGACCTCGCTTTGCCTCGATTGTTTCATGAGGTCTGCGGTGGTGGTCATATATTCCCAACGCAGGTTTTTTAGTTCTTTCTCCGTTTTAGCCGTGCTGCGCACGTAGTGGTCGGCCAGGTGGTTGTTGGCTATGTGCAACACTGCCAGCACTACCAGAAACAAAACGAACGGCAAGTGTGTAAGCAACTGGCGGAAGCCCATTTCGCCTGCTTCGTCTACTTTGCTGAGCCAGTTGGATAGCCCGCGCGGTGCACCCTGCTTTTTGGCAGCGGCAGCCGTTTGTTCACTTGTTTGTTCTATGGTTTCTTCTGCCATTTGTCTCAGTTTTCTATCTTTTTTTCTGCCACGCGCAGCTTAGCGCTGTGTGACCTTTTATTTATCTTAAGCTCCTCGGGGCTTGCTTCTATTGGTTTTTTGGTAACCACGTTGAAGGGCTTTGTTATCTTTCCGAAGGCATCTTTTTCCGGTTCGTCGCCAAATGTGCCGTAGCGCATAAAGTTTTTTGCCAGCCTGTCTTCCAGCGAGTGGAAAGAGATAACTGCCAGCCTGCCACCCGGATTCAATACTTTGGCGCTCTGCTCCAGGAACTCCTGCAACACCTGCAGCTCCTCGTTTACCTCTATGCGCAGCGCCTGGAAAACCTGCGCCATGTAGCGGTATTCATCTCCGCGGCCATACTTTTCGCACAGTGCCTTCAGGTCGTTTATGCTCTCTATCCGGCGCAGCTTGCGTTCCTCTGCAATAGCCTGTGCCAGTGTTTTGGCATTGCGCACCTCGCCATATTCGCCAAATATCTGCTGCAGCTTTTCTGCATCGTAGGTATTGAGCACATCGGCGGCTGTCTGGCTGCCGTTCTGGTTCATGCGCATATCCAGCTTGCCCTCGAAACGGTAGCTGAAACCACGGTCGGCAGTGTCGAACTGGAAGGAGCTAACCCCTAAGTCGGCCAGTATGCCATCTACCTCTGTGATGCCCTCGGCGCGCAGGCAACGCTGCATATAGCGGAAGTTTTGCGCTACGAGCGTTACGCGCTCATCGTCGAGCATATTGCGGGCGGCGTCTGTATCCTGGTCGAACCCTATCAACCGGCCATTCGGGCCAAGGTGCTTCAGGATCTCCCGGGAGTGGCCGCCACCGCCAAAGGTGACATCTACATATACACCATCGGGGTGAATATTGAGCGCCTTTATACATTCATGTAAAAGAACGGGTCTGTGATAGCCCTCTGCATCGCCGCCTTTAGGGGCGGTGGAATCCATGGGCGATTTATTTTGTTTTCTCTTCTTGCTCATTCAGGTATTTGGAAACGGTACGACTTATATCCGGCATGTTGGCAATATTCAGCTGAGTGTACTGCTCATACTTGCTTGCATCCCATATCTGTATCTGATCAAAATCACCTTTCAAAATCACTTCGCGCGAGTTGCCTATGTATTTCATCAACTGTTTCGAAATCAAGAGGCGGTCGTTGCCATCCAACTCCATTTGCGTAAGGCCGATGGTAATACCACTGATAAACTGACGGTGCTCGGGGTTGAACTTGTCGAGCTTGCGCAGGCGTTTTTCCTGCTCTTTCCATGTTTCCATCGGGTAAATCACCAGGCAATCGTCCAGGCCTTTTGCAATCATAAACTTGCCACCATCCTCTGCAGAGAACTGTACCTTTAGAGACACGGGCATTTTGACACGCCCTTTGTCGTCTACGCTACAAGAATATTCTCCGAGGAAATTGCTCATTTATTAATTTGATACAACGAAAATAGAAGACATTTCCCACTTTGTACCACTAAACCCCACTAATTTGGACAAAAAGTTTTCAACAAATTTAACAATGCCTATATATGTAACTGATACCAACGGTTTTGGTGGTGGTAAAAAGTGGTAGTTTTTATGTGGATAACCTGAATTAACAGCTGCGCTCTGGTTTTGCACAGGCTTTTGCACCTATTATCAACAGGAAATGATTTGGTTTAACAGAAAAACGGGTTTATGCACTTTTGTGGTGTGAAGTGCATGAAGGGGTAATTGCGGGAGAATTAACAAGGAATGCTGTTAATGCGTGTGGTTGGAGGTGGTAGTAAGTGGGAGAGGAGTGTTTTCGGGGGAAAAAGTGGGAGGGGTGCTGTGGTTGTGGGAGAAAGTGGAGGGAATGAGAGAAAGCAAAGCAGGTAACCGGAGTTTGGATGGTCGTTTTGTTATCGTATATTTGCGATAAACGATAAAGAAGTGGCTGTAAGTAAGAAGAGCGAGTTTGATGAGAAAGAAGTTGAGTTGGCAGAACTGGCAAAAGCCATAAGCCACCCGGCGCGTGTGGCAATATTGAAAGTGCTGGCCCAAAAGAATGAGTGTGTATGCGGTGAAATAGTGGAAGTATTACCGCTGGCCCAATCTACGGTATCGCAGCACCTGAAAGAGCTACTGAATGCGGGCCTGATAAAAGGGACCATTGATGGCAATAAATCATGCTATTGCATTAACTGGGATACGTTCGGGAATTTCGAGAATATGTTCAGTCAGTTTTTTACAAAGGCGAAAAGCTTTGAGGATAAGCGCAAGTGTTGTTAATTATTAAATCTATTATATATGAAACTATCTGAAGTAAAGACAATTTTAAGCGGCGTAGACGCTATACGATTCAAGCTCCCGGGCGACAAATTTGTACCGGAGCATTTCCATGTGACGGAAGTCGGGTTGATCAATAAGCATTTCATGGATTGCGGGGGTATAGAGCGCAAGGAAAATGTGGTGAGCTTCCAGTTGTGGACTGCGAATGACTACGAACACCGCCTGATACCGCAAAAGCTACAAGATATAATTGCCTTGTCTGAAGGGAAGCTGAACATACAAGAGGATTATGAGGTAGAAGTAGAGTACCAGTCTGATACCATAGGCAAATACAATCTTGAGTTTAACGGGAAAGAGTTTATGCTCACCACTAAGCAAACAGCCTGCCTGGCGATGGATAAATGCAATATCGCTGAACCTGAAAATACGGAGGCAACAAGCTGTTGTGCTGGTAATGGATGCTGCAATTAGTTCAATTAAGCTGGTATTTGCAAAGTACCGGAAGCCTATAGTGATCACTGCGGGAATAACGATACTGAATTTGATGTTCGGTTTTGATGCCCGGTTTACCATCATAAATTTATTGTGGCTATTGGTATGAAGAACATACTTTTTGTTTGTGTGGAAAATAGCAACCGTAGCCAGATGGCACAGGCTTTTGCCAAAATTTATGGCTACGGCAAGCTGCAGGCATATAGCGCAGGCTCTAAGCCTTCGGGCAAAATCAATCCCAGGGCAATTCAGTCCATGCGCGAACTCGGGTATGATTTAAGTACCCATGAATCTAAATCACTGGATGAATTACCTGAGATCGGATATGAATATGCGATTACCATGGGCTGTGGCGATGCCTGCCCATTTGTGAAGGCTGTGCATAGGGTAGACTGGAATATACCTGATCCCAGAGATATGGATGAGGATGATTTTCGTGGAGTGAGGAATTTGATAGAGGCCAAGGTAAAGGCCCTGATAGAGGCTATATAATTTCCCTTTTGAAAATGCAGTAGTGGCAGTCTTTTAATTTTACTTCCAGGAAATGATGATAACGCCTACTGTGATGAAGGCTGCACCCACGAGGCGGTACATGGTGATGGCTTCGTTGAAAAAGAAGTAGGCTACCAGAAACAGACCTACTATAGTTAGTGAAAAGAAAACTGCGCTGGCTACCTGTAGAGGAATCTCTTTCAGCGCTTCTGTAAAAAGCACTGAATTGATAAGCCCGAATACCAAACCTAATGCTAGATAGCCCCATTTTTTTGCAGGTACCTTGTCGTTGATAGCCGACAGGTTAAATCCTACATTGGTCAATATGTTGGCGATGATGGCAGAATAGAGCAGTACGTATTTCATGTTGCTGATTGAGGCAACAAGGTATTAAATAATATAATACAGGCTGTTTTACTTTAAACCCCTATCAGGTTCATGATGTAGTAAGTAGCACCGCCCATAAGTGCAGAGGCAGGTATGGTAACTACCCAGGCTATAACTATGTTGCCGGCTATGCCCCAACGCACTGCGCTCAGGCGTTTGGTCATACCGGTACCCATGATGGCACCTGTGATGGTGTGTGTGGTACTTACAGGAATTTTAAGCGCGGTAACCAGGAACAAGGTAAGCGCCCCGGCGCTCTCTGCGCAGAAGCCCTCGAAAGGACGAAGCTTTGCCAGTTTCTGACCCATGGTTTTTACTATGCGCCAACCGCCAAACAATGTACCAAGCCCCATGGCTGTGTAGCAGCAAACCGGAACCCAGTTTGGCAATACATCGCCTGTGTGCACATGGCCGCTTATCAGCAAAGCTGCCCAGATGATACCCATTGTTTTTTGGGCATCGTTGCCACCGTGGCCTATAGAGAACAAGGCGCTGGATACCAGCTGCAGTCGGCGGAAGTACTTATCAATTTTGGATTGCGGCAGGTTTTTGCTCAGGTTGATAACAGCAAGTGATATGAGGTAAGAAGCTACTATACCAATAACCGGGGCAAGGGGTATGAACAGCAATGTTTTGGAAAGCTTGCTCATAACGATAGCATCTGCACCTGCTTTGGTAAATGCCGCACCTGTAAGCCCGCCAAGCAATGCGTGCGAAGAAGATGAAGGGATGCCCCACCACCAGGTGATCAGGTTCCAGATAATAGCACCTACAAGACCGCCTATCAATACAGAGTTAGTGATCACATCGGGCTTTACCATGCTTTTGATGGTATCGGCCACACCGTGGTCTTTAAAGAACATGAAAGCCACAAAATTGAAGAAGGCTGCCCATGCTACGGCCTGTGCCGGGGTAAGTACGCGTGTACTTACGATAGTGGCTATGGAGTTGGCCGAATCGTGAAATCCGTTTATAAAGTCGAATACTAACGCGATGGTTACAATAAAAAGGAGCAGCGTCATGCAGATTGTTGCTTAGGAGTTTTTCACCAAAATAGTTTCTATCACATTTGCCACGTCTTCGCACTTGTCGGTAGCTGTTTCCAGGGCTATCAATATATCCTGGTATTTAATTACCGTTACAGCATTCGTTTCCTTGTCGAACAATTCTGCAATAGCACCGTGGTATATATCATCGGCGTGGTTTTCCAGGCTGTTGATGCGTACGCAGGCTTCTTTGATACGCACTACGTTATCCAGGCTGCGCAGGTCAAATACTGCTACGTTTATCTCGTTGCATGATTTTTCTATCAGCTCGGCCAGCTTTTTGATAGCCGGAGATATTTCTTCGATTTTGTACAGCTCTATCTTTTTGGCAGCGCTATATATATAGTCTGCTATATCGTCGATAGAAGTAGCCAGGTAGTGAATGTCTTCGCGGTCGAAAGGCGTGATAAAGTTGGTGCTCAACTCTGTCATGATCTCGTGGGTAATGTTGTCGCCTACATGCTCCAGGTCGTGAATGCGCCTAAGGTTTTCCTGCCTTTTTTCGATAGAGTGTGAGTTAACGAATTCCACCAATGCTTTAGATATTTCTACCAGATTGGCAGCATCCTTTGCGAAAAGGGCGAAGAACTTTTTGTCTTTAGGAACCAGAAATGTTAAGATTTTATCGAGCCACATGAATTGGAATGATTTGATTGTATTGAAAATCTGCGCGCAAAGGTAAGTTTGCAATGTTAAGTCAAGGTTAAATATCGGGTGCTTTATGTGTATATCATGTTCAGAAAATAAGGTGAATGGTGGTTTTTGAGCAGAAAAGCAGTGTTATGTGATGAAGTAAGCGTATGTCTGCGGCGCCGCTGATTATTGTATTTATTTTTAACGACAGAAAATGAAAGATGCGGCTGCATACTTTTTGCTGGACAAATAGCTGCAAGCGGGGGAGAAGATGGGAAATAATCAAACATAAAATGTTTTAGGTTTGCGCAAAGCGCGCCATGCAAAAGTTATTTCCTTTGAAAAAGGACTTTAAGAGCATATTCATTTATACCCAGATAATACTGTGGTCGTTCATATTGTTTGTTTGCCTTTTTTTTGTGGGCGTAAACTACGGTCTACTGGGCAAGATGCCTGACCTGGAGGCCATACAGAATCCCAAAAGCTCGGTGTCAACCACTGTATATTCTTCAGATTTTGAGGTGCTTGGCTCCTATTTTACAGAGAACAGGATAGAGGTAAGCTATGATGAGCTATCGCCCTACCTGATACAGGGATTGATAGCTACCGAGGATAAGCGTTTTTACAGCCATAGCGGCATAGACCTGAAAGGTCTCTTCAGGGCAATAATAAAAACAGGATTGCTGGGGCAGGATGCCGGAGGGGGAAGCACCATAACCCAGCAGCTGGCCAAAAACCTTTTTCACAAGGCCAATAACAGGAATGCCCTTAAGCGCACTTTTCAGAAGATAAAGGAATGGGTACTTGCTGCTAAGATAGAGCGCACATTTACCAAAGATGAGATAGTAAACCTATACTTCAATACGATCGCTTTCGGGTATAATTCGTATGGAATAAAAACAGCTGCATTCACCTATTTCTATAAAACACCAAAGGAACTGAATGTGCAGGAAGCAGCCTTGCTGGTGGCAATGCTGAACGGCCCCTCATTGTACAATCCAAAGCGATACCCCGACCTGGCAAAGGAGCGCAGGAACCTGGTGCTGAGCAGAATGTGGGATGCCAAATACATAGACGAAAGGAAATTTAAAGAGGCGGAGCAGAGTGAACTAAAGCTGAATTTTCACAATCCGGATTTCAGGGAAGGTACGGCCACATACTTTCGCGAATATGTAAGGCAGGAGCTGAAAAACTGGTGCGATAAGAATAAGAAAGGCGATGGCACAAGTTGGGATATATATACGGATGGATTGAAGGTGTATACTACGGTTGACTCCCGTATGCAAAAGTATGCCGAAGAAGCCATGAAGCCACACCTGGCTTATCTTCAGGATGCATTTTTTAAAGAGTGGAAAGGCAAAGACCCATGGAAGAGCGGCATGCGTGCAAAGCCCGACCTGCTGAATAAAATGATGCGCCAGAGCGAAAGGTATGCAGGGTTGAAAGCTGAAGGGAAATCGGACAAGGAAATAGAAAAGATATTCAACAAGAAAGTGGAAATGACCATATTCTCTTACCATGGAGAAAACGGTTCGTACAATGTAGATACTATAATGTCGCCACTGGATTCCATCAGGTATTATTTGCAGATAGTACAGATAGGGTTTCTGGCAGTGGAGCCAACCACAGGTGAAATAAAAGCATGGATAGGCGGACCTGATATTACCTACTTTCAATTGGACCATGTGAAGAAGACAACCAAGCGCCAGGTAGGATCTACTATAAAGCCGATGCAGTATGCAGTAGCGATAGACAGGGGTGATGAGCCATGTACGCTGATACCGTATGAGTCGGCTCAGTTTGATGGTATAGATGCAAGCTGGAATCCCGACGGCACAGGTAAGTGGGCCGAGGGAGAACTGGTGCCTATGAAAGACGGGCTGGCATTTTCGGACAATAAAATAACGGCCAATCTGATGAAAAAATTTGGCCCGGATGCGCTGGTGCAACTGTGCCGCAACCTGAAGATAGAAAGCCCTCTGCAGGCAGTACCTGCATTATGCCTTGGGGTAAGCGATATATCACTTACAGAAATGGTAGGGGCGTATACAGCATTTGCTAACCTTGGAACCTACAGCCGCCCGTATTTTATAAAGCGGATAGAAGATAAGGATGGCAATGTGCTGGCACAGTTTGGCGAGCAGCACGAAGAAGCACTAAGCGAGCGCACGGCTTATGTAACTACTGAAATGATGAAGGGTGTGGTGAATAAAGGTACAGGGGCCAGGATGCGCTCCAGGCATGGATTGCAGATGCCGCTTGCAGGCAAAACCGGTACTACGCAGAGCAATGCCGATGCATGGTTTATAGCTTTTACACCACAGCTGCTGGCAGGTTGCTGGGTTGGGTTTGAGCAACCGAGCGTTCACTTCCTTTCTACCAACACCGGGCAAGGCTCTACAGCGGCATTGCCGGTAGTAGGGGAGTTTATGAGGAAATGCTACAACGACCGTTCACTGAAATTGTCCAGGCAGGATTTTGCTCATCCAAGCGACAGCACCATGCAGATAAATTTTGACTGCACAGCGATAATGCCGGATACTACAGGTGTGCAGACCGCGCCGTAAAATTCTGCATAAATGGGTTTTATGAACTGTATTCTTACATTCAAATACCTGGTGGAAGTATTGCTGTGAATTGATCTTGGCTTTGGTTGCATGCCTGTTTGAAAATGACAATTGATTTTTTTAATTCTATCTGTTTGTTTTTAGGAGTTAAATCTTAGTTTCGGCATATATATTACTCTTATGCTACGACACCTACTCACCGCCATCTGCCTTTTAATATGTAATGCATTACTGGCTGTTACTATTTCTGCCACCACTACCCCTTCCATTTGTTATAATGATGGAAGCATAACGGCTTCTGCTTCTGCGGGTAGTCCTCCTTACACTTTTGTGATTACCAACGGGCCGGTTATACAGAATGTAACTTACCCTATTCAACCTATAGTTGGCGGGCAGTTCATTAACCTGAATTCAGGAACCTACACGGTAAAAGTAACTGACAACACTGGTGCTACAGCCATAAGCACTGTAACTGTTGGTGGTAATTATACCTTCCCTACGGGCACCTTTGCCGTAAACAGGGATAGTATTATTGCTACAGCAACAGGAGGCAGGCCAGGTTATCAATATGCCATAGGCACCAATGGCCCTACCGGTGCTTTTGGCCCGTACCAATCCGATAAATTTTTTGCAGGTATCTGCTCCGGCACCTTTTATGTAAGGATAAAAGACTCCTGTGGTAATATATTTACCTCACTTGCTATAACAGTAAATACATCCCCGCCTTCTATTATATCTGCCACGTGCAGAACCACGGGTGGGAAGGACTCTGTATATGTGGCGCTAAATCCATCAACGGGTGTGCCTCCTTTTACTTTCGTAAGGAAAAGTGCCCTTGGCAACGTGACAAACTCTACAGGTATCTTTGCTGATCCTACACCATGTGCCGATACACTGGAGGTAACGGATAAGTGTGGAAGAACAGCAAAGTTAACCCTTGACTGCCATCCGCTGCAGGTATCTACGGTTTGTAATAGCTGCAACCTGGGTACAGGGCAGATAACAGTGGTAGGCGGAACACCACCTTTGAGATACACCTATTCTGCGTCAGGTGGACCTGCTGTATCCATAACAGATTCTTCGGGCTATTTTAAAAACCTGCCAAAGGATAAGGATATTGTTATAACTGTAAGGGATGCCTGTAACAGAACTGCCACGGCTATTTTTCCTTGTATGACGCTGGGCTTCAACTTCAATTGCCCATACCGCGATACAGTGGACGTAACCATAGGCGGGGGTAAAAATGCCTTTCCTGTACAGGTAGTTTGCACCAATTGTGTTCCTCCTGTTACCAAGACTTTTAACACTGCAGGTCCTATTCCGTTTTATGGTCCCGGACTGGCAGAATTTCACTTTACTGCTACCGATGCGTGCAATGATATTAAGATAGATACTGCGGTGCCTAAGTCTAAGACTACAAATAAAGTAGAGTACACATCATGTAATGATTTTAAAATTTCGGTGTATGGCAGCAAGGGCGAACTGATAACTACAGGCCTAAGTTTCCACGGAGTAGTAACTCCCGGCGGTGCTGTGTATGATAATACTAATGGCGACTTCAGGAATGTGCCAGATGGCGTAATTAAAATTGACATAGGTGTAGATGGTTGCGATACGAATTCAATTTCTATCACCATACCACAGGTGAGCGTATGCAGGATAGCTTATGTGGACTCGGCATGCAATGACGTTTACTTCCTGAACCTGACCATAAAAGATTACCCGGAGACATGGAGCATAGAGAAAACGACCGGCGGTGGTAAAGTAAACGAATTTCCTGCGGGAAAATCGAACGGTACCTTTTTCTATAATATACCACCAGGCAACTACAATATAAAATCGGATAGCGGCTGCCAGGTAAAGCTAACGCTACCTGCACCTATAAAGCCAACCTTTCAGTACAATGCAGGGGTTAACTGTTTTGGTAAAACCTTCGTGAATATTAATTCTAACCCATCGCTTTTTGACTGCAGAGACGGAGGAACTATTTTGTACAAATTCTCGTTCTACACCAGTTTGCCGGGTACCCCTAAGTATACATTGTATGGAAACAATGTTGCTATGGATAGCATAGATGCAGGCAAATACTTCGTGGTGGTTTCACCATTGGATTCTGTAGGGTATTTTACTTATAAAGGAGATGACTCTATAGAGCGTAAGTATGGATTTACCAATAAAGGAGATTGTCGTATAGACACACTGGATCTAATAGTGCCTGCGAAAACAATCCCATTCCTGGACCTGACAGACGTGTTGGTGTGTGGTGCTACAAGTACTGCCAACCTGCCTATCAATATTTCAGGAGGTATTGCTCCGTTTACCTTGCAAATATCGGGGTATCCTGATGTGAAGCTACAGAGCAATACGGGTACTTTTCCTAATGTAAGTGTCGGAACTTATACGCTTATTGTATATGACTCGTGCAGTATAAGCCGGAGCTTTACTGTAAGCGTGGTAGACTCCTGCGACCCCTGCTACAGGGTCAATGCCAAGTTTGCGCCGAGCAATAATCCTGTATGTACCGGAGAGAATATTTACTTTGCCAATGCCGGGGATTCTACCCTTACCTACAAATGGTTGAGGAATGGTACTGTGTTCAGCAATTCGCGCAATCCATCTTATACATTTACTTCAACAGGTACAGATTCCATTATGTGTATAGCCAGTAAAGGCTTGTGTTCCGATACGTTTGTGGTTGGTATAAATATACTGGTAAGGCCCGTATTGAATGTAGGCCCCGATACCTCGATTTGTTATCCTTTCAGCTATACCATAGAGTCGGGCAACAGCTCTACCATATGGAATGACGGATCGGCAGGAAGTACACTGGTAGTGGATAGTGCAGGTGTGTATATCGCTACTGTAACAGGAGCCTGTGGCGCTGTGTCGGATACGGTAAGGGTAATAGGTTTGAACGCGCCCATAAATATTTTGCCTGTGTCGGATACAGTTATCTGCCGCGATTCTTTATTGCGCCTGAACCTGACCGGATATTCAAACTATATATGGCAGGATAGTACCGTAGGTGGTACTTATGTAATCAGCCAGCCGGGCACCTATTCAGTATCGGCTACCAATATATGCGGTACAGGAGCAGATACTATAATAGTGGATACCAGGATATGCCTTTGTAAGCTGGTGATACCTAATACATTTACCCCTAATGGAGATAATGTGAATGATTTCTTCCTGCCGGTTCATATCTGCGATATGAAAACATTTGAATTCAGGATATACAACAGATGGGGTGAGCAGGTGTTTGCCACAGATAATGTGCTGAAAGGATGGGATGGCACGCACATGAATAAAGACCAACCAGCCGGCGCTTATCTGTATACATTGAAATACTCTTTTGACAGCCAGGAAGACAGTTCGGTAAAATCTATAAACGGCCCTGTAAACCTGGTAAGGTAAAACGGGAAGTAACAAAATTAAAGGGCCTGCAATCATTGATTGCAGGCCCTTTTTTTATGGATAAAAACACCGGAACTAAACGTTCAGGTATCTCATAAACTCGTCGTATTTTTCTTTCAGGTCTTCTGTATAGCCGGTTTCGTGGTATATACCTGTGATGGCATATTCATACCTTTCGAAAGCAGCTGCTACGGCAGACAGGTTAGTAGTGTTCAGCTTTAATGTAACATCTACTTTGGCTGTAAGCTTGTTGATGTTGGAATAGCTGCTCAATATCTGGGCTTCATTACCTTCTACTATACGCGCAATTTCATTGAGCGAATAGTCTTTCAATGGTATTTCCAATTCTATGACACTGCCATCTACTTTCAGCGAGCTAAGGTCTGCAATATTGCGCACCAGGCTCTCTGCTGTTATAAGGCCAACATATTGTTCGTCCTCATCCAGTACAGGCACAGTAGTTATATTCAATTCAGCGCACAGCTTCATTACCTCCAGTATGTGTGCGGACTCGCTTACAAACGGGTGAACATAAGAAGATTTATACTCTCGTAGTGGTAATTCAAAATCATTCTGATTGATAACATCATCCATAGAGATGAGGTTAAGCAATTTGCCTTCCTCTACTACAGGCAACTGGTGAACAGCAAATTCATGCATCCAGTTGAGTGCCTTTTGACCGGAGTCATCGGCGTGGAGCGGTGGTACGCTTTCGGTTATTATTTGCCTTGCTGTCATGAGAAAGATGTTTTATTACCCAGATATACGAAATGTATGCCAAGGTTGTTACTCTAAATAAATATAAGACTGTGACATCCTATAAAGGTTGTTAACACCATTGTCATTGTTTTGCAAGAAAACTATCCACTATCGAATTGAACTCTACCGGGCGCTCCATCATGGCAGCGTGCCCGCACTTCTCTATAAAGTGAAGTTCTGAATGAGGAAGCAGCTTGTGAAACTCCTCTCCGACAAAAGGCGGAGTGATGGAATCATTCATGCCCCAGATAAGGTTTACAGGTATAGTAATAGTAGGTACTTCTTCCTTCAGATTGTGTCGTACTGCGCTTTTCGCTATCAATACAATGCGCAGCGCCCGGTTGCGGTCGTTTACTATAGCAAACACTTCATCTACCAGTTCCTTGCTGGCTACAGCAGGGTCGTAGAAGGTTTCTTCGGTCTTTTGCTTTACATAGTCGTAGCTTCCTTTGCGTGGGTATCCATCACCAAGGGATGCTTCAAACAGGCCTGAGGAGCCTGTTAAAGTCATAGTAGTTACCAGCTCGGGATTCTGTAAGGTAAAAACCAAACCAACGTGCCCACCAAGTGAATTACCTATCAGATTCAGCCCTTTCAGGTCCTTATGTGCCACAAAGTCCTTTACGTAATCCACCATGCCCTGCACTGTAGAATGCTCCAACTCCAGCTCGAACAGGGGTAGCAAAGGTATAATGACGCGATAACGTGGAGAGAAATGGTTGATAACATCCATGAAGTTGCTAAGTGCGCCAAATAGCCCGTGCAGCAACAGTATTACCTCACCTTCCCCTTTTTCGCAGTATTTGAATTTCCCTTCTTCTATAATCTTAATTTCCATACAGTGCTGTATTTGAACGGCGTCAAAAATATCTTTTTTGTTTAGAACGAATGGGATTTGAAATCATTGTAAGGTTGATATCTATTGAGAGGATGTACATAGTGCGGGGAAAGGTTATGTGTTCGGTAGTTATTGCTGATAAGCGGCACTCTGGCTGATTAGTATGACATATTGGCGCTGGAAGAGGCTAAATAATGGAAAGATGCCGATAATTTGAAGATTGGAAACGCGTAGAATGTTTTCCCCGCAATGCTATTGTAGAAGGATACTAAAGTATAATACATGAAAAGTGAAGAAATCGTAATTAAGTGCAAATAAATGGGGCTAAAGTCAGGAGCTATTCTTTATTTGCTGCCCAATAAAAAGTAGAATGAAAACTAAGCTGATACCGGGTGTGGTGTTTTTATTATTTACAACACTATCCTCATTTGCACAGGGTGGAGGCATGGAGGCTGATGGCAAGGCCGATGAGTGGTCGAAACCCCTACGCTACAGCAAGAGCGGATCGGGGCTTAACTATGACATAACCAACGATAAGGAAAAATTATATATAGTAATACAAAGTACCGATCCGATAGCTATACTAAGATTGGTGCATTGCGGATTTGAGCTGTACATAGATACTACCGGTAAAAAGAAGAAAACAGCAACGATAACTTTTCCGATAGGGGAGGATGGTGGGTGGGCGCCAACAGATAAAAGGCACGAGCAGGGAACGGCCGAGCAGCAGATACGATTGAGCATAGAAGCTGACTCCAAAGCCTTGAAAGCTGTCGGCCTCAGGGGTATGGAGAAGGGACTTATAGCACTGCCAAATGATAAGGATATA
>DLGO01000044.1:0-34065 GCA_002482725.1 Bacteroidetes bacterium UBA7692
TCCAACGCCTGTTGCACCTGTAGGCCCGATAGGTCCTGTATCACCTGTAGGTCCCGCTGGTCCTGTGGTTCCAACGCCTGTTGCTCCTGTAGGTCCGATAGGTCCTGTATCACCTGTAGGTCCTGCTGGTCCAGTAGTACCAACGCCAGTAGCACCTGTAGGTCCTACTGGTCCGATAGGTCCTGTATCACCAGTAGGTCCCGCTGGCCCTGTAGTTCCAACACCAGTTGCACCTGTAGGCCCGACTGGTCCGATAGGTCCTGTATCACCAGTAGGTCCTGCTGGTCCAGTAGCACCAACGCCAGTAGCACCCGTAGGTCCGACTGGTCCGATAGGTCCGATAGGTCCTGTATCACCCGTAGGTCCTGCTGGTCCTGTAGTTCCAACGCCAGTAGCACCGGTAGGTCCAACTGGTCCGATAGGTCCTGTATCACCAGTAGGTCCTGCTGGTCCAGTAGTACCAACGCCAGTAGCACCGGTAGGTCCGATAGGTCCTGTATCACCCGTAGGCCCCGCTGGCCCTGTAGTTCCAACACCAGTTGCGCCCGTGGGTCCGATTGGCCCTGTAGGGCCTGTAGTTCCGATACCTGTTGCTCCTGTAGGCCCGGCTGGTCCGATAGGTCCTGTAGTTCCAACGCCAGTTGCGCCCGTAGGTCCGATAGGTCCGGTTGGGCCTACGGTTCCCGTGCCACCAATGGTACTGTCACACAAATTTTTCCAATAAGTAAGGCCTCCTCTGTAGACAAACAGGCAATTGAAGTTCAGGTCATAAACCATCAATCCATCTGCAGGATTTATGATGGCAGTTCTTTCGCTGGTAGACATCCTTGGAACCAATAAACCTTTGGTTTTTGATGTAAGGTCCAAAAGTGCATTGGCGTCAGGGGTTTGCGTACCTATACCGACATTGTTCTGCGCAAAAAATGGCAGATATACCATTGCCAGTAAGAAGAGAAGTAAATATTTCCTCATGAATAAGTTTAAATAATAATGTACTATCCGGAAGGGAAAACCATGTTTCCGCAGCTAAAATAAGACAACCAATATTAAAAATAGGTTGTTTTACTTCAGTTTCAGCGAAAATAACCGTTTGTCAAGTGAAGATGTGCCTAAAGACAATTCATCATTGATAACAGGTATGCTAATGATTGTTCTGTTTCCATCCGCAATATAATAAATCAATTGTATAGAAAAATCAGTAATTGATTTTGGCAGGGTTGCCTTATCCACACCTAAAAGCAGCAGGGTCCGCCCGTCTTCTGTTTCAGAAAATTTTTCTACCGCGGTTTCAAACCCCATGTCAGGAGTAAACCGCAATGCCTCTCTGAGGGCAGAGGAGGTATCCTGTTGAAATATCTGAACGGTCTGTTTCCTGTTTTCCTGTGTGGCATAGGTCAATTCACCTATAAGGTTAGCAGGTGCCTCGGGAATATTGGCAGCTGTGAGAAATCCTATGTAGCGGGAAATTTGTGAGGAAGGGATTTTAACCCGTAAGTCTCCATAGCTGAAACTTAACAGTTCCTCGCCGGTGGACAAATTATGATAAGTGTATAAATCTTCTCCCTCTCCTTCAGTAAGCGCTACCAATAGGTTGTTTTCTACATTGGCAGAGGTAGCCTGAAAGGATTTTTGCCAAACAGCTTTGTTTGCCGCAATGTCTGTTGCGGCTATGTGAAAAGTGGAAGTAAGGGAATCTTGTTTTGTTTCAATTACTTTTTTCAGCAAAAAATCTTTGGAATCGGCATCGGTGCGGTACTGTACTTTTTCGAATACCACGCTTTTGGTTTCTATACCATTTTTGGTGGCAGTGGCGTAGGCAAGGGTGGAATCTATTACATCACCTTCTGCCAGGCGTGTACCACCATTTTCCTGCTTGCAGGATTGGAATGCAAATAGCCCAAGAACAAATACTGCTGTCGAAATTTTATGCGTTAACCTCATTTTTAGCGGCTTTAAGTGTATTTAGCAACAATGATATAACGGTCATTGGCCCAACACCACCGGGCACGGGTGTTATGGCACTGCATTTTGGTGCTACTTCGTCAAACTTCACGTCACCTTTCAGTGAGAAACCTGATTTTTTGGTAGCATCCGG
Source organism: Bacteroidetes bacterium UBA7692 (assembly GCA_002482725.1). Taxonomy (GTDB): domain Bacteria; phylum Bacteroidota; class Bacteroidia; order Chitinophagales; family LD1; genus UBA7692. Next base: position 2,096 of record DLGO01000044.1, read on the forward strand.
TACGCGGGTTGTACCCACATCAATTACCACAGCGCCTTCTTTTACCATATCTCCTGTCAGGAACTCCGGTTTGCCAAGGGCTGCAATTATTATGTCTGCCTGTAGTGTAATTTCTTTCAGGTTGGCAGTTTTGGAGTGGCAAACAGTAACTGTAGCATTGCCATAAGGTGCGGCAGAAGACATCAGAATGCTTACCGGACGGCCCACAATATTGCTGCGGCCTATTACTACACAGTGCTTGCCTGCGGTCTCTATTTTATAGCGTTCTATCAGTTTGGTAATGCCCAATGGTGTGGCGCATACATAGGTAGGTAGGCCCAGTGTAAGCCTGCCCACATTTACCGGGTGGAATCCATCTACGTCCTTATTAGGGTCTATAGATAGCAATACCTTATCGGCATTGATGTGCTTTGGCAAAGGAAGCTGCACAATAAATCCATCTACATCGGGGTCTTCATTCAGTTTTTTCACTTCATTCAGCAAAAACTCCTCGGTGATATTATCCTCGAAATGGCAAAGGGTAGATTTGAAACCAACCTGGTCGCAGGCTTTTACCTTGTGGCCCACATAGGTAAGGCTACCGCCATCGTGCCCCACCAATATAGCTGCCAAATGAGGTGTTTTGCCACCAGCTGCTTTTAGCTTTTCTACTTCTGCTGCTATCTCAATTTTTAACTCGTCGGCCAGTTTTAAGCCATCTAAAAGTACCATGGAAGATTTTTTTTGCAAAAGTAAACCGCTGATTGAATTCAGCTAATAATTATTCAGGGATAAAAATTAATCCTTTGTACATAACGCAAATTTTAATTATATATTTTAAGGCGCTGATATTTATTTACTTATCGCTTAGGGAAACTTTTATATGAACTTAAAAAAACCAAATAGTCTGCATTGCCGTAATTAAATGAAACCGCTGTGATTATCTACTCAATCTGATTTATACACCTATTATGAATTTAGCGTTTACCGTGAAGCAAACGCCTGTGAAAGGTTCCCCTCTAGCCGAAACCACAGGACCATCCAGTCCTCCGATTACCTATCGCAACATCATCCGCGAACAGGTTAAGGCCGTAGAAGAGAACTTTTTTGTCAGCCTTTGGATAAAAGGAATGAATATGGGGCTTACCTCAGATATTCCACTCCGTGCCCAAAAGCAATTAAAATCGAGCAATATGGTGGTGATGATGTGCCTGATAGGCATGTTGTGCTACATTGCACAATCGATTTTTATGGGCAATTACGTGCTTGCCGCAATAGAAACAGGCGATATTTTTCTGGTGGCAACCGCCATGTACCTGAACAAGCGTGGCTATTTTGCCACATCGCGCATAGTGCTAATGTTTATCGTCAATTTTTTCATTTTCATCAATGCCATATATATTGGTCATGAGGCTATGGTGCAGCACTTTTTTGTAATCATCAGTGTGGTGCCATTCCTGGTGTTTGATATAAATGACTACAAGAATCTCGGCATCAGCATAGGTATTACTGTGGCTACCATGGTTACCTACCAGGTAAGCTATGCTTACTTCACCTACCTGAACCTGCCGATGCAGACACAACTGGCCGTGCGGGAGCTTGGGCTGTGGACCGACTTTATCATTTTCGGTGCTACTATATATGTGTTGGCCAAGAGCAATTTTGATATAGAAATAGAGGTGGAAAAGAAAAATAAGCTGTTGCTGAACCAAACGGCAGAGTTGAAGCGCAGTAACCAAGACCTGGAGCATTTTGCCTACATCATATCGCATGACCTGAAAGCCCCTGTGCGCAATGTGGTAAACTTCCTGACCCTGCTGGATAAGAGAGAAGGCAGCAATCTATCAAAGGATGGAAAAGAGTTCCTGAAGTTTTCGGTAGATAGCGGCAAACGCATGGAGGTACTTATAGAGGAATTGCTGCAATACTGCCGTGTGGGCAATAACCTGCCTGCCCCAGCCCCTATAGATGTAAATAATATGCTGAGGACGCTGCAGATAGAAATGCACGACCTCGAACGAGGACCAGATAGCAGGATAGTGGTAAAAAAGCAAATGCCTGTGCTGCAGGGTGTACACAGCACTATGATATACCACGTTTTCCAGAACCTGATAACCAATGGGCTGAAGTTTAATAAAACCAGCGCACCACAGGTGAAGATAGATGTGATAGAAAGCAGGGATAAGTACATATTTGAAGTGCGGGACAATGGTATAGGTATACCGATGGAATACGCGGATAAGCTGTTCCACATGTTCAAGCGGCTGCATACCGAAGCGGAGTTTTCGGGAACAGGTATGGGGTTGGCTATCTGCAAAAAGATAATCACTTTTTACGGAGGTGATATATGGTTTAGCAGTGAAAGGGGCAACGGTACATCCTTTTATTTCAGCCTGCCGAAAGCAGCATAAATTTCTCGGGATATAACCTAGTGAAGCTGGTTGGATCCCAATAATCTGTTTATGGCTATTTTCGGCTGCAACATCATCAGTTTTTTTTGCCACAGAAGCTCCACTATGGCTGCAAAAACCTTCTTTGTTTAGCTCTTTTCCTTCTTCAATAAATTGAATCGCTGAATGCTAAAGCATTTCGCTCGAAAATAGCCGATAAACAATTTTACTGGTTAAATCCAAACAGCTTCTTAGCCGGGATTATATTCAGAATAGATTTTAATTGTGTTGGTAGCTGAAAATTTTGCTTTTATCATTGCAATATGATATACAGAAGCAAAGCGCCTTTGAGGTTGGGATTAGCAGGTGGAGGAACTGACGTAAGTCCGTATTCGGATGAGTTCGGCGGGGCCATACTGAATGCCACTATCGGCATGTATGCTTATGCTACCATAAAGCCTGCCAGCGACCGCAAAATACGCCTGAATGCGATAGACCGCAAGGAGTCGTACACGCTGAATGCTGTAAATGAACTGGAGCTGAATGGCAAGCTGGACCTGGCAAAGGGCGTGTATAACAGGATAGTAAAGGATTTTGTAAAGCAACCGCTTTCGTTTGAGCTGACAACCTTTGTAGATGCGCCCCCGGGAAGCGGGTTGGGTTCGTCGTCTACCCTGGTAGTGGCTATGCTTGGTGCATTTGTCGAGTGGCTGAAGCTGCCGCTTGGAGAATATGACATAGCGCACCTTGCCTATAGCATAGAGCGCGAAGACCTGAAAATGGCAGGAGGCAAGCAGGACCAGTACGCCGCTACATTTGGCGGGGTGAACTATATGGAGTTTCTGGCAAATGATAATGTGATAGTAAACCCGCTGCGCATAAAAGAGAAATACCTGTATGAGCTGGAGAATAACCTGTTGCTGTATTTTACTGAAACAAGCAGGCTTTCGAGCTCCATCATAGAAAAGCAACAGGAAAACGTACATAACAAGAACGAGAAGAGCATAGAGGCCATGCACAACCTGAAAGAGCAGGCGCAGCGTATGAAAGAGGCCCTGCTGAAAGGTGAGGTAGATAAAATAGGCGAGATACTGCACTACGGCTGGGAGCAGAAAAAACAAATGGCCGCAGGTATCAGCAACGATTCGATAGATGCCATATACGATGCGGCATTAAAGGCAGGCGCCAATGGTGGTAAAATATCCGGTGCCGGAGGTGGTGGTTTCATGATATTTTATGCGCCATACAACAACCGCTACAATGTGATAGATAAGCTGAATGAGTTTGGCGGTAAGCTGATGCGCTACAACTTTACCAACCACGGGCTTACAAGCTGGACGATATAGGTTCTACTACTTTTTCTTTTTAGATGCTTTGGCGCGGGTGTTGAAGTCCAGGCAAAGATCGATCCAGCATTCGAAGTCCTTTTTGGATTTCATGCCTATATCATCTATCAAAACGTAGCCTTTCATTGGCCTGCCGGTAAAGTCCATTCGCGGCAGCCGTGTTTTCCAAAATTTCCGGATATAGCTCAGGGGCAATGCGGCACATCATTTCATCTTTTATGATGCCGATACACATTTTGCCATCTACCATAAATACAAGGCCGCCCATCATTTCTTTCTCAAGCACATCCTGACTTTCGGCAAGCTGTTCGCGGATGCGGACGGCAAGGTTTTCGTCATAAGCCATGAACGCCTTATTATATAGCCCTCATTTTATTGCCCTTTGGCTCGTGCGTCAGTTCGGCCAGACCCAGCTTTTCCATTAAGGGCGGCACATACATACCAAACCTGCCGCGTAGCCCTTTCTTTAGTCCGTACCAGCCGCCTACGGGATTATTCTCTGACCTGCCCCATGCTTCTACCGTGCCTTCTTTGGCAGGTTTTTGCTCATCGGCACTGCCGAGTTCCATCCAGTCGCCGTGCTTCTTCAACATGGTGTGCAGGTCGGCAAGGCAGCGGTAATCGTAGTGCAGCACTGTTTTGCCTACGGTGCATACCAGTATCTCTTTACCGTCTTTCACATCTCTGTGCATGGTGAACTCCGACGATAGCGGTGGTGTCTGCAGGGCGGTAGGGTTTTCTTTGGTGCCGATAGTTGCTGCCATATAAATTTTGTTTGTGTGCATGAAAGTAAGTAATAACAGCCATCCTGAGCAGATACTTTACCTAAATTATTTAAAAGTTAGATGTATAATTTACTATTTGGTAATTTGCAGCCGCAATTGACCAAAGAGATATGTACGAGGATAAAATAAAGAACATAATACAGGCTTCTATAGATACTAAGGCAGCAATACTTGCCAATGGCGAAATGATTGCCCTGATAGAACAGGCGGCTGCACAAATAGCGGATGCCTTCCGCAATGGCAACAAAGTATTGCTGTGCGGCAATGGTGGCAGCGCGGCAGATGCGCAGCACCTGGCAGCAGAGTTTACCGGCAGGTTCTATAAAGACAGAGAGCCATTGCCTGCAGAGGCTTTGCATACGAATACGTCTTTTTTAACGGCTGTGGCAAATGACTATAGCTACGATGAAATATATGAGCGCGCTATAAAAGCACACGGCAAAAAGGGCGATGTACTGATAGCCATATCTACCAGCGGCAACTCCAAAAACTGCGTGCTGGCTATGAAAGAAGCCATGAAGCGCGAGATGCTGGTAATAGCATTTACAGGACAGGGCGGTGGTACTATGAAAGAGAACTGCCACTTGCTGTTCAACATGCCCAGCACGGACACACCGCGCATACAGGAGAGCCATATATTGGTAGGACATACCATCTGCGAACTGGTAGAAGAGCAACTATTTGCGTAATGAGCCTTACAGATAAAATTCCGGCAATAGTGCTGTGTGGCGGCTTTGGCACACGGCTGCAATCGGTAGTGAGCGATGTGCCAAAACCAATGGCGCCGATAGGAGATAAGCCATTCCTGCATTATGTGTTCTGCTACCTGAAAAGGGAAGGGATACGAGAGGCGATATTGGCAGTAGGGTACAAGCGCGAGGTGATAGAAAACTATTTTGGCGATGAGTATATGGGCATAGCGGTGCGCTACTCGGTAGAGGAAGAGCCGCTGGGTACGGGTGGAGGCATCAGGCAGGCCTATGACATGACGCATGGTGGTGCATTTGTGCTGAACGGGGATACATTTTTTGATGTGTCGCTCAGCAATCTTGCTGAAGCGCATGAGGCAAACAATGCGGACCTGACCATAGCGTTGAAATCTATGCAGGAGTTTGACAGGTATGGAACGGTGTGCATGGATAGCGAGAACAGGATAACCGCATTTGATGAGAAAAGGTATTGCGTAGAGGGATTGATAAATGGAGGGATATATCTGCTGGGGCATCATTTATTTGATGGGCTGGACCTGCCGCAGAAGTTCTCCTTTGAGAAGGAAATAATGGAAGCGCAGGTAGGAGAGAAGACGATGACGGGGGTGGCTTTTGACAGCTATTTTATAGATATAGGAATACCGGAGGACTATGACCGGGCACAGATAGAATTACCACAACAAGTGGTATAGAAGGAGAACGAAATGGCATTAACGATAGATAAAACGTGGACACTTTTTTTGGATAGGGACGGGGTGATAAACCTCCACTACCCGAATGACTATGTAAAGGACTGGGAGGAGTTTGTATTCCTGGATGGTGTGCTGGCGGCATTGAAAGATCTGAGCGGCCTTTTTCGCAGGATAGTGATAGTAACCAACCAGCAGGGCGTAGCCAAGAAGCTGATGACGGAGGCCAGCCTGGATAACATACACGAAGAAATGCGCAAGGTGATACGCAAGGAGGGTGGCACTATACATGGTATATATGCTGCTACGGAAATGGCCTCGCCTGCCAACAATATGCGCAAGCCAAACATAGGCATGGCACTGAAAGCGAAGAAGGATTTTCAGGATATAGACCTGGCTAAATCAGTAATGGTGGGCGACTCGGTATCGGATATGCAGTTTGGCAAAAACGCCGGTATGTTTACCGTGTTTGTAGGGGAGCCATCTATGCTGGAAGACAAGGACAGGCTGCTGATAGACATGTATGCAGGAGGCTTGCCTGAGTTTTGTGAGATGGTGGTTAAGGTGTAGAATCCTGATAATTAATTTATAAACTTTATCAGGGTCGCATTGCCAGAAATAAACTAGAAATTCAAATCGGTCTATCTCGGCACAAGGGCGTATGCAATACGCCCCTACACAATACACCATGCGGGTTTGTGGAAGCAGCGCTGCCTATCAATTTTTGTATGCTTATTGCCTATTCCTATGCAGTAACTAAATGCTTAGCTGCATATTCCTTTAATCCTAAAGCCAGGCATTCTACTGCTTCTTTCAGGTCTTGCTGGTTTAATACATAGGCTATGCGCACTTCGTTTTTGCCTGTGTTTGGTGTGGAGTAGAAGCCGGAGGCAGGGGCCATCATTACCGTAGCGCCTTTGTGGCTAAAGCTCTCTAGCATCCAGCGGCAGAAGTCGTCGGCATCAGCTACGGGTAGTGCTACTACACAATAGAATGCGCCACCCGGTGTAGGGCATACTACGCCTTCTATGGCGGTAAGGGAAGATACTACGGTGTTGCGGCGCTGCACGTATTCTGCTACAACCCCATCGTAAAAGCTCTGTGGCAGGTCGAATAATGCCTCGCCGGCTATCTGCCCCAGCGATGGAGGGCTAAGGCGTGCCTGTCCAAATTTCAGCGCAGCCTGCAGCACCTGCTTGTTACGGGTAACTATAGCACCAATGCGCGCTCCACATGCAGAGAATCGCTTGCTGATAGAGTCGATGACAATAACGTGCTCGTCCATATCGGTCAGGTTCAGCGCGCTGAAATGCTGCTTGCCCTCGTACACAAACTCGCGGTACACTTCATCTACAAACAGGAACAGGTTATGCTTCAGGCAGATGTCGCGCAGGGTTTCCAGTTCTTGTTTGCTGTACAAATAACCTGTTGGGTTATTCGGGTTGCAAATAAGTATTGCTTTGGTTTTAGGTGAAATTACTTTCTCGAACTCCTGTATGGATGGTAGCGCAAAACCATTGGTAATGCTGGTAGAAATCGGCTTCACCACTATGTTGCCCGCTTTGGCAAAGCTGATGTAGTTGGCGTACATAGGCTCGGGGATGATTACCTCATCGCCCTCGTCCAGGCAGCTCATCATGCCAAACGACAAAGCCTCGCTGCCTCCTGTGGTAATCATAAAATTCTCTTTGGTAACATTGATGCCAATGCGCTGGTAGTAGCCTGCAAATTTTTCGCGGTAGCTTTCGTAGCCCTCGCTCGGGCAGTAGGCCAGTACCTTCATATCCAGGCTGTGGAGGTTATCCCAAAACTGCGCCGGAGTCTCCACATCGGGCTGTCCGATGTTCAGGTGGTACACTTTAGTCCCTTTCTTTTTAGCTGCTTCGGCAAAGGGTGCCAGTTTACGTATGGGAGATGCGGGCATTTCCACACCCTTTTTTGATATTGATGGCATATTGTATTCTTCTGTGGGGCAAAAATAAAAAGCTCCACCAATTGGCGGAGCTTTTCTATAAGTTATCAGTTAACTGTAGTTAAGCTTAATTAGTTTTAGGAGCAAGCATAGAAGGAGCTTTTACAGGGGTAGATTTTTCTTCCTCTGCTTTTATCACTGTTCCTTTTATGTATAGCACTTTTGTTTCGTCAGTAGTGTTGGATGTGATAGTGATTGCTTTGCTGAAAGCACCAGGGCGGCCCTGTGTGTTGTAGGTAGCAGTGATCACGCTTTCTTTTCCCGGTAGGATAGGCTCTTTTGCCCAGCCCGGAGTGGTGCAGCCGCAGCTTGCTTTTACGTTTGACATGATCAAAGGCTCTTTGCCTACGTTTTTGTATTTGAACTCGTGCGTAACCTGCGGGCCTTCAGGAATTTCACCAAAATCCCATACTTCCTCAACGAATTGAAATTTTGCCGCGTTTGGGTTGACGGGTTTTGCAGGGGTAGCGGCAGCAGGTTGTGTCTGCGCTCGGGCTGCAAATGCAACAGTTAAAAATAGAAGGAAAGTAAAACACTTAGTCATGATTTATTTTTTTGTTGAGTCAAATCTAAGCAATAGTATGGATTACAAACAAATTTCGGGTCGGGGTATTAACAAGAATTAGAGTGGTGGCACAAATTTTTGTAAAGCTACAAATCGCCTAAAACAGGTCTTACCACGATGTCTTCTACCACAGTTTGGTCAGAAAGGTGGGTTACGTCCCATATTATCTGCGCTATGTCGCTTGCCTTTATAAAGCGCGTGTCGGGCAGTTCGGTTCCCTTCCACGAGTCAGTAAGGGTGGCTCCGGGCATGATGGAGGTAACACGGATGTTGTGCGGTTTCAGCTCTTCGCGCAGCGCTTTGGAGAGGGCGAGCATGGCAAATTTGGAAATGCTGTAGCTGCCGCCATTGTCGTACGCCTGCAGGCTGGCTATGGAGCATATATTGAATATGGTGCCTGAGCGTTGTGCTATCAGGGCCGGCACTATGGCGCGGCTAAGGTGGTATGCAGAGTACAGGTTGGTTTCTATCAGGCTTTCGAGCACGCCATCGGCCTCGCTGTGTACCGAACCGGGAATGAAGTAGCCTGCATTGTTTACCAATACATCCATATGTCCAAAATGGGCAGTTGCGGCTGCGCCAAAGGCAATTACTTCCTCCTTTTTAGATACATCGCATTGGTAAACGAACACTTCGGTAGTGGTACTGAATTCATTTTGTATCTCTTTCAACTGGTCCAGATTTCGGGCGCAAAGTGCCAGGTTCCAGCCTGCTGCGCCAAATTTGAGGGCTATGGCGCGGCCTATGCCTTTGGATGCGCCGGATACAACGATTGTCTTATTCATGCTGCGAATATATTACTCCAGCGCGTCTAATTCAGCTTTCAGCTTTTTGGTGAATTTCTTTACCACCTCATCATAGGAGTGGTTGGTCATAAACAACAGCTCCTTACGTGATATGGTGCCATTGTCGAAGTACACGGTGTTCCACATTTTTTTGTTCATGTGGTAGCCGGGCAGCACATCGTGGTATTTTTCGCGGTATTCGGGTACAATCTCAGGGTCCATTTTCAGGTTGACGCGGAAGGGCTGGGCTGAAACGGACAACAGGGCAAAAATTTTGCCCATGACCTTAAACGCAAGGGTATCGCTATCGAAAGGGAACTCTTCGGTAACACCTTTTTTGGCCATGCAGTAGTCGCGGAATTCTTCGATGTTCATGCGCAAATAATTGTATGCATGAATGTAAGGAAATTGATTTTAAGCAACTGAAGAAATGTTTTGCCGGATGGTCTAGGATATAATTTTTTGCAACCAGAAAAAATGACAATACTGTGAGGATTTTGGAAAGTGGTTTACATACCTTTGCTACTATTCAAGACATCAAACCACACTATGAAAAAAACATTACTCCTGTTATTTGTTTTAAGCCTTTTACTACCCTGCAGCTTACATGCGCAGTTCAGGGAGGTGGATGTAAGGTTCAATGGTATAAGCCCCATAAGTGATACTGCCGTATCTCAGGGGCTGGTGAGCTTTTTGGGCCTGTCTGCGGATTTCTCTTTTAAACTGAACGATACATTGCCGGGTGAAAGCGGATCACAGTATAACAATAACGCGCTGGTGAGCTACAGGCAATGCTACAAAGGTGTTTATATAGAACATACTACGTTGAAGCTGAGCTTTACCCGCAATAAGCTGACCGGACTTTTTGGTACTGTGCTGCACCAGGCACCATGTGTGCAGGACGAGCCTGCCATTAGCGAAAGACAAGCCTTTGAGCTTGCCAAATTGTATGATAATGCAGGTAACTATGTATGGGAGGACAGTGAGCTGTTTGCCAAATTTCCACGCAATCGCCATAATATTTTATTGTTTCCGCAGCCCTATGGAGAGCTGCTGTATTATACCGAAAATACAGATTCGGGTTGCCCGAAGCTTGTTTTCAAATTCCACATGATATCTGCGAAAGGATCTGTAGATAACTTTACTTATGTAAGTGCCACTACAGGAGAGAAGGTGGGCATGGTAAACCATGCCGTACACACAATACTGAAGGATACACCTTCGGATGATGTATCTATAACCACCTATCCCAACCCTGCGGGCGATTTTCTGAATGTACTTTTTTTGACAGGGATAGAAGTAGAGGCAACGGTAAGCATTGTGGATGTGGATTTTAAGCTGGTGAAGGAGGTTCAATTGAATACTAAGCTAAGCCGCATAGACCTGCGCGATGTGGCCAACGGTGCTTACTACGCACATGTGAACCATGGTGGTAAGACGACTTCGGTAAAGTTTGTGAAACATTGATGTGGTGTTTCGTGTTTAAGCTTATAAATATTCCAGTTGTTGCAGGTCAATATTTACAGAATGCTCTATTTTCTTTTGTTTGCCATATTCTATAAACTCTGCAACAACAGCATCAAACTTTTCACTTTTATTGATTTTGAGCATAGCCGTCAGGTATCTGTATCTCTGATATGGGGTAAGCCCTGCACCATTACCCTGGAGCCATAATTTCTGTAAGTCGGAATCGGCAATGTAGTTATTGATAAAAGGTACAGCGTGATCTATAAGTATTTTACTCAGGAGAGTGCTTAGCTCAAGCACATCTGTAAGGTCATGCAGTGTAAACCATTCATCTTTTTGTGATTTTAGATAGCCGATTCTATAGTTAAGGTGACACTGTAAGATGCCAATCTTGGATGCTTCTATTCCGGTGTCTAACAAGGAATGAAGTTTGCCTGAACATATACCCACATTTATGGTGAATTTGAGCAGGGTTTTTGTGCTGTCTATGCTTTTTTGGAAATTGATTATTCCAAGATTACCTTCTTTTGTTAGATAGAATGAATTTCCCTTTTTTGAAAAGCCAATGGGCTTAAGGGAAACGGAGATAAGGTTTAGTAGTGATTTGTAAGCTTCCATAATTTGAAAATATAGAATCTGAGTATACAAGGCAACCATCCGCTGATATGAGGCGTTTAGGACATATAGTAAAATCAAATACCATGAAATCAATCTTTTACATTCTGTTAATGCTTGTACTCACCTATACATCCTGTACAAAGCAGAAAGCCTATTGCGGGACCAAACATCCGGAAAGTGAGCTAGGCTGGCTGAAGGAGCGCATAAAGAACCAGCCCGATTATTATGACATTTATAAGCTGAACTACAATGGAACGGAGGGGTTTTACTTTGTGCTAAGGCAAGTGTGTGCTGTGACTTTTTTACAAAAAGTTATACCAGTTGTGATGGCACTTTGCTATATAAGACCGGTGGCTTTACAGGATACAATACCTTTCCAAAGGATTTTAGCGATGCAGGGAAGAAGCTGATATATCCGTAAGTACAGCGATGTCGATGATCAGCAGGGAATAGTGATTTTTTCAGCTGTGTAAAATGACAATACTGTGATACTAATGAATATTGTTCTTTTTACATTTGCGGTAGTAAATAACTTATTACCAATTGACCATTATGCAAAAATACCTGTTACTTATTATTTGCTTCTGCACTGCAATTTCTGCCTGCAAGAAAGACACTGAAGACGAAACCGTTTTTACGAGAAAGGATTTTCCGGCAACTGCGGGTAGCTATTGGACTTATGCGTATACCAGCCAGTATCAGCAGCAGGCAGAATACAAAGCTACGCTTACCCATCGGATAGAAAGGGTGGAGGATTTGAGCGCTGATAGCCAGGTCATTCATTATACTATGTATATGGATAGTAAATTTTTGGATAGCGCTGTAGGTATATTATGTAATACCGGGTTTACTTACCTGGGGACAGCATACAAAGGCAGTTCGTCCTTGGGTGATTTCCATCTCGATCTTCCTTTTTACCCGGATAAAAGTTGGGTAAGCACTGATTCTTTTGACACCTTAAAAGTGGTATATCAAGCTGCCAGTTATGCCTTGCAGCCCGATAACTACAGGGATGTATTTTATCTGTACAATAAATACCTAAAAGGAAACAAGGTTAGTGAAAATGAGATACTGATTGCCAAAGGGGTAGGGGTGGTTGTGAAGAGTAAAATGAGACAAGGTATTGAATGGTATGGTGAGGATGCTATTGAAGAGTTTAAGCTTATCAGTTACCACATTCAATAGATTGAAATTTCTAATCACAAAACCTAAATAAATTATATGAAATACATATTTCTCTTTTGTGCTACTGCACTGTCCTTATCCGCCTGTACCAAGGCAAAAATAGAGACCTATTGTGGTGTTGAAAATCCTGAAAAAGATCTTGTATGGTTGAAGGAAGGGATAGATAAACATAAGTCGTTGAATATTTTTGTTTACAAACTCACTTATAAATCCACCGAAGGCATTTTTGTATATAATGATTGTGAGGGCATCAGTGACTGTCCTCTTCAGGATTATTTTAACTGTGATGGTACTCCTATCTTTTTAGGTGCCGGAATAGGTCCGAGCGCAAAACCATTTCCATCTGATTTTGATGTGGAAACTGATTATCGGGAAATAATTTACAGTAAATAGACAATAGTACAGTACCCTTAAAAAACTGAAGATGAAAAATATTCTGTTCGTATCAGCATTGTTGCTGGGCATTTGTTCCTGTAAAAAGCAGGATACATATTGTGGAGTTAAGGATCCTTTGATGGATATCAACTCTATAAAAGAAAGGGTGGAAAGAGATCCCTCCGGCTTATGGATTTTTAAAAGGACTTATAATGGAAAGGAGGGCTTTTACTATAAGGTATGTGTGAATATGGATTGCAAAATTTATTCCCAATACTACACCTCATGTGAAGGCGAACTCTTGTACCAGTCTGAAAACAGATCAAATGGTTCGTTCCCGGCAGATTTTAAAAGTGGCTCTACCTATCTGGAGCGGCTATATCCTGAATAAGGATTTGGTTTTAATCTGACGTTTGGTCACGTACGGGCTTATTTTATGGGTGGATATATTTTGGCACTTTCTTTGTGGAGATATGTGTGTGGTGAAGCTGTTTTTGAAGATTAACTGAAAGTATGGATTGTGCGCCTGCGGACAAGAAATACCGACAGCTGCAGTGAAAAAAGTTCCGTCAATTTTACCGACAGGAATTTGATGGAAAGTGTTGGTTTTGAGGGTGGTGTGATATGCCCTAAAGGGATTGTTGCAGTTAAGCGAATGGTAGTCAGGGGTTAGGAGAACCTCTTTAACTAAACTTCGACATGACCTATGGAATATGTGCAAGGACAAACATCTTAAAAAGCGGTACCACGATACCAATAGATTTAAGTAATTTTCCTTCAGTGCTAACCAGCAACGATAGAAAACCTAAATCAATACCAGGAGCACCGGCTCCAACTAATGATTTTTAATATGAAGAAGCATATCAAAAATGGCATAGTATTAGTAATTGCATTATTTGCTCTTATGGGATGTAATTTTCCTTTTTTTGAAAAGAAGGATACATTCAATTACGAAAAAGTAGAAAAAATAGCAATTTCCTTATATAATCAAAATGACACAATTGAAGGGAATTTCTCATATTATCCACTTTTTATGCTAGATAGCGCGTTAATTTCTTGTGATACTATTTTGTGCTTTTATCCTGAAGAACATTTGATTAAAGCTTCAGAAAAGCAATGCAATGAATTATCAGGAGCGTATCGAATGATTGGCAATATGCCGGTAGCTGTGTATAAAAATGGTGCTGTACTTTTTGTAAGTTCAAGAGATGCCGGCCTTTTTAATAACTGTACAAAAGGAATAGCATCAGAGAAGAGTTTACGAGTGTTTGAAAATCTTGGTAATGGGATAAGTAGGAAAGGTAGGATTAATGAAAATTGGTATTACTATGAATGGTGCATTGCCAATTAGGGGTATCCGTAATCAAGGTCATTAAAATTGGTGCAGAAATATTTTTCTGAATAACGCCGGTATGGCATTGCTTTTGTAGATATAGATATACATGTTCAATGTGTGGCATTGTGACAGGTTGTTATTTGAAAAGTTGTTAGGCAATGGATCTCATATTCGAATTCTAGTTGAAAAGTACCGTCAATTTTACCGACAGGAATTTGATGGAAAGTGTTGGTTTAGAAGGTGGTGTGAAGTAGGAAGTGGATGTGATTTTACCGACAGAATAGCCGACACGAATTAAGTCGTGAAGCCGGCAGGAATACCGACAGGTTGTACCGACAGAGTAGTGAAAAAAGTACCGTCAATTTTACCGACAAGAATTTGATGGAAAGTGTTGGTTATGAAGGTGGTGTGAAGTAGGAGGTGGCTATGATTCTACCGACAGAATAGGCGACAAGAATAGGTGATGAAGCCGACAGAAATAACAAAGCGGTTACCGACAGAGCGAAGAAAAGTACCGTCAGTTTTACCAACAGGAATTTGATGGAAAGTGTTGGTTTTGAAGGTGGTGTGAAGCAGGAGGTGGGTGTGATTTTGCCGACAGAATAGCCGACACGAATTAAGTCGTGAAGCCGACAGAAATACTGTAGCGGTTACCGACAAAAGCGGTGAAAAAGTACCGTCACAAATACCGTCAGAGATTTGTAGTAATGCATTGATTAACAGTATGGAGGAAGAATGATGTAGCATTGATTTATACCGTCAGTTTTTACCGACAAAAAATGAGAGTGTAGATGGTGGCAGGGCGCAATTTTGGGACAGCGAGTTGGCAATGGCTGGTCTGCACAAATGACAGGGGGCCATATTTCGGCACGGTTTTCGTATGACTTAAAGACAAAAGAAGTAGAAATGATACTTGATATTGGTGGGTTTAGTGGAGTGGAATCGATGAAGGAGGTGGGTAGCCAGGCGGCGCCTTTTTTCTTTGGTGGGTTGAAGATTGGTGGAGCAGTATTGCTACTGTGCTGGACATTGCTGCTATCTGCATTAGGTGTGGTGATGTATGCTGTAAGGAAGCTAATGAAGACTAATTCGCTGCAGTTGGCGTTGATTGCCCTGATAAAAGCAGGTACCAAAGTAATAGCAGGGCATGTGGCACTGCTGGTGGCTGCGGTATTGATTATTGTATCTAATATATCGGTATGGTACATATTAGGTGGCGCAGCATTGCTGGCGGTTTTGCTGTCGGTAGTGCTGAGCAGAACGATAGGGTATGCACTTGCCTATAAGTTCAGAAAGTACCTGCAATGGTTTGCTGTGTTGCGCAAGGGAAAAGATGTGTACACGGAGATGAACCGGAACAGGGGATAAGAATTATCGGTTTAAAATACAAAGCCCGTCAACCTAACATTGGCAGACAGGCTTTGATATAGCATATAAAGCGGAGGGAATTATTCCATCCAGCTTTTGAAATAGTTGAGGTCTTCGGTAGGTAGTGCATCCTCGCATATCCAGAGCGGCTTGAAGGTGTCGACAATAACTGCCAGCTCGCGGGTTTCTTCCTTGCCGATGCTCTTTTCTACAGTGCCCGGATGCGGACCATGGGGAATGCCGATCGGGTGTAGGGTAATCATACCACGCTCTACATGCTTGCGGCTCATAAAGTCGCCATCTACGTAGTACAGCACTTCATCGCTATCGACATTGCTGTGGTGATATGGAGCCGGGATGGAAAGCGGGTGGTAGTCGTACTTGCGCGGCACGAAGCTGCAGATAACGAAGTTGTGCGCCTCGAAAGTCTGGTGTACCGGAGGTGGCTGATGCACACGGCCGGTGATAGGCTCGAAGTCGTGGATAGAGAAGATGTAGGGATACTGGCAACCATCCCAACCTACGGCATCGAACGGATGATAGGTGTAGTGGTAAGGATAGAGGGTATTCTCTTTTTTGATGTACACCAGGAAGTCGCCTTTTTCGTCATGCGTTTGCATGTTTTGCGGGGTGCGGATATCGCGCTCGCAGAAAGGTGAGTTTTCCAGCAGCTGCCCGAAGTTATTGCGGTAGCGCTTGGGATACAGCACGGGGGAGAATGACTCCACTATGAAAAGGCGGTTGGCCTCGGTATCGAAGGTGATTTGATAGATGGTGCCACGCGGGATAACGATATAGTCGCCATAGCTGAAGGTAAGCTCACCGAAAACAGTTTTTAGCGTGCCGGTGCCTTCATGGATGAAGATAACCTCGTCGGCACTGCTGTTTTTGTAGAAATAGTCCGTCATGCTTTTGCGCGGAGCGGCCAGCACAATGTGGCAGTCGTTGTTTACCAGCATGGGCTTGAGGCTTTTCAGGAAGTCGTCTTCGGCAGCCACCGAAAAACCCTTGTAGCAGCGGTGCTGCATGTTTTTGTATTGCGTCACTTTGGGCGCAACATCTATAGGCGGGTCAATGGCCTGTACTATAGTAGGAGGGTGGTTGTGGTATATAAGCGAATACACATCGCTGAAGCCCTCGGTGCTGACCAATTGCTCGGAGTACAAACCGCCATCGGGCTTGCGGAACTGGGTGTGGCGCTTGTGCGGAACGGTGCCGCGTTGGATATAATGAGGCATAACTGCTGTTTGATTTGTTAAATAGCTTCTCGTTGGTAGTGCAATTTGGCAAAATTGGAAGACTAAATTGAGGAATTTAACGATAGGTAGTAATTGCAGCTAATTTTAATCATATATCCCTTGGAAATTCAGCCCCATGGCTTACTTTTGCTTCTTTAGAATACTTCTAAATAAGTGTATTTTCAGTGAGAAAAGAGGCAACAAGAATTTTTGGTACAAAAAACACCTGTATGGCAGGTACGTCAGCAGTTTTGGCATTAACCACAACAAGCTGGAATAAGTAAGGTGAAAAGAGTGAGCGGCAGCGTGATTTTGGAGGGATGGATAAGTATGGCGATGGTATGCCTGCTGCTGCTAATGGGCATGGAGGTAAGTGCGCAGTCTTTTGTGGTGTCGGGCAAAGTATATGACGTAGCCGATAGCAAACCACTGGAAGGCGTAGTGGTGACGATAGATAAAACCGAGCTGAGGACAGAAACGGATTCGCTGGGTAGCTTCAGGTTTGAGGCGGTGCCTGCAGGGCATCACCATATAGCCTATAAGCAGGCATTTTATGACAAGAAGAGCATCGATATATCGGTGACAGATGATGTGGTACTGGAAGGTGTAAGCCTAAAGGCCAATGTGAAACAGCTGGATGTGATAGTGATAGAAGGGCAGCAACAAACATTTGGCGTGAGAAGGCTAGGTGCTGTGGAAGGAGTAGCAATATATGAAGGCAAAAAGAATGAGGTGGTAATGATAAAAGACATGGTGGCCAGCTTTGCTACAAACTGCTCAAGACAGTTGTATGCAAAGGTACCGGGAATTAATGTTTGGGAAAGTGACGCAGCCGGATTGCAACTGGGTGTGGCTACGCGCGGGCTGGACCCGAACAGGACCTCGAACTTTAATACCCGCCAAAATGGCTATGACATGAGCGCAGATGCGTTGGGCTACCCGGAGTCGTACTATGTGCCACCAACAGAGGCGGTAGAAAGGATAGAGGTAATACGCGGTGCCGCATCGCTGCAATATGGCCCACAGTTTGGCGGCTTGCTGAACTATGTGCTGCAACAAGCACCGAAAGACCATAAGATAGAATGGACGAGCTATACCACAGGAGGCAGGTTTAAGCTGGTAAGCGCTTTCAACAGCCTGGGTGGTACGGTAAAAGGATTCAGCTACTATGGATTCTATAACTACAAGCAAGGCGAAAGCTGGAGGCCAAATTCGGACTTTAAGGTACATAATGCCTTTGCCTCTTTGGGTTACAGGTTTAATGATAAGCTGAACATAGGAGCGGAATACACGCTGAGCAAATATGTAGCGCAGCAATCGGGCGGTTTGACAGATGCGCAATTTGAGCAAAATGCCAGGCAGAGCATGCGCAGCAGGAACTGGTTTGCTACGAACTGGAACATCATGTCGGTATCGCTGAACTACAAGCACAATGCCTACCACCAACTGAATGTGCGGGCTTGGGGATTTGTAGGCAGCAGGGACGCAGTGGGCAACCTGAGCACACCAAACAGGGTAGATGCCGACAGCAGCAACAGAGACCTGATAAAAGACAGGTACAGGAACCTGGGTGTGGAAGCCCGCTACATGTGGAAGTACAACATAAAAAAATACCTGTCGAGCTTACTGGTAGGAGGCAGGTTTTATACAGGCAATACAGTGAAGCAGCAAGGCTTTGGCACTACGGGTGCAGATGCTGATTTCAGCTTTCAGCACCCGGATAGCATAGAAGGATCGGACTATACTTTCCCGGGCATGAATGTGGCTTTGTTTACAGAAAATATATTCAATATAGCTAACAGGATAAAGATAACACCAGGCATAAGATACGAGTATATACAAACGAAGGCAAACGGCTATTACAGGCAAACTTTTTCAGGATTCTCTGACTCACTGGTGCAGACAGAAACACGCAGCTTTAAGCGCAGCTTTGTGTTGCTCGGCTTAGGTATTTCGTACAAAGTATGGAGGGCAACAGAACTGTATGCAAACATGTCGCAAAACTATAGGGGCATTACCTTTACAGATATGCGCGTAGTGCGTACCAGCCAGCTGGTAGACCCAAACCTGAGAGATGAAAAAGGCTTTAATGTAGACCTGGGATACAGAGGCGACTACAATGGCTGGCTGAACTGGGATGTGAGCGGATTTTGGTTGCAGTACAACAACAGGATAGGGCAACTGCAGCAGGTAGACAGTTTGTATAACATATACAGGCTTACTACCAATATAGGCAAGTCGAGAAGTGCAGGAGCGGAGGTGTATATAGAGGCGGACTTTTTCAAAGCAGCTAAAATAGATGGCAAGTGCGGTAGCCTTGCACTGTTTGTAAGCGGTGGCTATACCAATGCCATTTATACCAAATCGGAGTATAAAAATGTAGTAGGCAAAACGCTGGAGTTTGCACCACAGTATACCATACGATCGGGCATACACTACCGCTATAAGCAATTTATGACCACCATACAGGGACAATTGGTAGGCAGCCAGTTTACCGATGCTACCAATGCCACCTATAGCGCAAATGCTGTGAACGGTGCCATACCGCAATACTATACATTGGACTGGAACGCGCGGTATACCTATAGGTTTGTGCAGCTTGCAGCCGGCATCAATAACCTGACCAACAATATCTACTACACCAGGCGTGCAGTAAGCTATCCCGGACCGGGAATAATACCGAGCGAGCCGATGACCTTTTTTGTGACTTTAGGATTTAAGATAAATGATAAGATGAAAAGTGAAAAAGGCTATTCTTTTCACTAAATGAATTAAACATAGCAGACAATGGAAAATTCGATTAAACAACTTACTGCGCCCCTCTTTGAACTAAAGGGAAGCCCCATGGGTTGCTGTGGCAAAAAGAAAAAGTGCTGCAAAAACTATAAGGATGGCAGGCGCTGCAAGAGGTGCCCCAAAGGAAAGGATTAGGTTATTTGCGCATGCTCCACCACATCATGGCGGCATTGAAGGCGATGACAAAAGCCACTATAACAGCTTTGGAGCTGGCCAATGTGGTAGAGACGTAATCCTTATCAGTTTGCATGTGGTTGAACTTCATCCACCGGAATACCTGGTCGAGCAATATGAAAGAATCCTTAGCAATAAACAGCGCAGCGAACAAGAATGTAAACAGATATAAAACCCATGCTACCCTGCCACTAACGAGCGACTGAGTATTGGCAAAAACGAGCAAGGGGATAAAGAAAAAGTAAATAGAAAAGGTAAACAGAGACTTGAACTCCTTGTATTTTATCAGGTTATCTTCGGGAATAGGGCCATTGGTAAGCATGTTTTGGGCTATATAAGACAAGATAAAAGACACTATGACGGCGACCACAAAAGTAATAGTATAGTTGCGCAAGACCTTAGAGGGGTCTAGCTTGAAGAAATCGGAATTTGTAAAGGCTTTCTTATTGAAGTAACCCATCCAAATGCCGATAGCTATAGCCACACTAAATATGATAAATGAAAACATTCTTTGTTTTAAACAACACTTAAATTAGCCGCTCTCATCGGTAAAGTTAATTTTGCTTTCGGTATATGGAAATTTCGAAGAACATTTTTGAGAATACAGAAGTTGCTTTTGCGGATAAGAGCAACAGGGATTTGAAAGAGAACAAGGTTCTTTTTCAATTGTTTGGTAACGACAAACTGGTATCTATTGGTAGCTCTCTTGCACAAGTGGCATTGAAGCTGCACCTGCCGGTATCGCCCATATTTAAGATAACGGTGTACCATCACTTTTGTGGAGGAGAAACCTTTGAGGAATGTAAGAAGACAATAGGTAAGCTAAATAAGCGTCATGTGAGCTCGATGCTGAACTATGGAGTGGAACTGAAGGAAAGAGAGGAAGACTTTGAGGCCACTATACAGAAAAACCAGGAGGCCCTGGAATTTGCCGGTAAGAACAAAGCCGTGAAGGTATTGTGTATTAAGCTTACAGGCTTTGGCAGGTTTGATCTGTTTGAAAAAGTACAAAGCGGTGATGAGTTAAGTAAGGGGGAGAAGCAGGAACTTGAAAAGGTGAAGGGTCGCTTCCACCAGCTGTGCAAATCGGCGGCTAAAAACAAGGTGGCACTATATGTAGATGCTGAGGAATCGTGGATACAGGATGCGCTGGATGGTATAGTAGAAGAGATGATGGATATATACAACCAAGTACATCCGGTGGTGTATAACACGTTTCAGCTGTACAGGTGGGACAGGCTGGACTACCTGAAGACACAACTGAAGCTGGCGGAAGAGAAAAAGTATATACTGGGTGCCAAACTGGTGCGCGGTGCGTATATGGAAAAGGAAAGGGAGCGCGCGGAAAGTAAAGGCTATAAATCGCCGATACATAAAAACAAGAAAGCGGTAGATAAGGACTTTAACGAGGCGCTGCATGTATGCTTTGATAATATTGAAAAGGTAGCCTGTTGTGTAGCATCGCAAAGCGAAGAGAGTTGCCTGCTGGCAATAGAGCTGATAGATAAAAAGAAGATAGACAGGAAGCATCCTCACGTGATGTTTTCGCAGCTATATGGCATGGGCGACAATATCACTTTTAACCTGGCAAGCCTTGGGTTCAATGCCAGCAAGTACCTGCCATATGGCCCGGTAAAAGATGTTATACCCTACCTGATAAGGAGAGCGCGGGAGAACAGCAGTGTAGGAGGCCAAATGGGCAGGGAACTAAAGCTGGTGACACAGGAGATGAAAAGAAGAGGTATGTAGGCTAGTCGGCTTTGAACTCTGCCGTGATGTGGGAGCCGTCGCAATAAGGCTTGTTCGCTGAAGCGCCACACCTGCAGAAGGCGGTAGTATTAGATGTTCTGGTAGTAACGCCTGACTTGCTGTGAACTGCTAAAGTGCCATATACCAGCAAGGGGCCGTTTTTCAATACTTCAACTTTGGTAGAAGATTCGATAACATCCTGTGTATCCGGTTGTTTAGTGGCATTTAGAACATAAGATAAGGCACCTGATGGGCAAAGCTTGACCTGTTCAGTAATTTTGTCTGTTGCGGCACCATCCATATTGATCCAGGGACGGGCGCGGGGATTAAAAACTTCTACTAAGCCCTTCCAGCATTTGGTAGAGTGAATGCACTTGTCGGGATGCCAGTTAACCGTTATATCGCCGTTGGTATATTGTTTTTCCATGAGTGTTGCCTTTAGCCAATGATAAAAGTACCAAATTATACGCTTTAGTTTTATAAAGCTTTTTTAGTGTAGTATATTCGATTTCTGATGATAAAAGGAACCCTGGCGGTACTTAATGCTTTTTGTGTTTTAATGCTATTCCTTTCGGCATCGGCGGCATATATTAATCCGAATGTCATGTGGCAATTCTCCTTTCTGGGGATGCTGTTTCCGATACTGATAATTGTAAACCTGCTGTTTGCTTTCATGTGGATTGTGAAACTGAAATGGTTTGCCCTGGTGCCGTTGCTATCAATGATACTTTGCTATAAATTCATCATACTTTCATTTGGACTGAACTTTGGAAAAGGGATAGAAAAAGGTGCCAAAATACTTAGCTGGAATGTGCGCAATTTTGACCTGTATAATTGGAACAAGAACAGGGAAACACGCACTGCCATGATGCAGGTAATAGCAGATGAAAAGCCTGATATACTGTGCCTGCAGGAATACTATACGGACAATGGTATCATAATGGATAACGATAGTTACCTGAGCGATACATTAGGTTTTAGGTACCACCATTTTAAACCTACAGCTACTATAACTAAACCGTATAAGAAGACAACTATAAAACAGAAGTGGGGTGTCGCTATTTTTTCAAAATTCCCGATAATAGAAACAGGAAGAATAGACTTCAAAAATTCGAAGAGCAATGACTGCATCTATGCCGATTTGCTGCTAGGGGGTGATACTGTGCGGGTGTATAATATGCACCTGCAGTCGATACACCTTGGATATGACGACTATAATATATTACAGGATATGGAAGAATACCAGAAGCCTAAATGGTTTGAAATGCGCAAAATACTGGCTAAAATAAAGCGAGGTATGCTAAGGCGGTCCGGGCAGGCGGAGCAGGTAGCAGAACATGTAAAGGCAGCAGGGAAAACCAGCATTATATCGGGAGATTTTAATGATACCCCCATCAGCTATACGTACCATGTGCTGGCCAGTGATATGAACGATGCCTTTGCACAAAAGGGATTTGGGATGGGAAAGACCTTCATCAACAGGCTTTACCAGTTCAGGATAGATTACCTGCTGGCTAGTTCTAATGTACAATTCAATTCATATAAAACAATCAACAAATCGCTTAGCGACCATTATGCACTCAGTGCTACGTTTTCAATGTAAATGGTGCGCTTAAAAACATAAACACAGTTAGAAATAGCAATGAAAAAAGTACTTTTTATAGATAGGGACGGAACCATGATACTGGAGACGCATGACTACAAAATAGATGCGTTTGATAAGCTTATATTTTACCCGGAGATATTCTACTGGCTAGGGAAAATAGTAAGGGAACTGGATTATGAGCTGGTAATAGTTACAAATCAGGATGGCCTTGGCACCAGCGATTTCCCGGAGGATACGTTTTGGCCGGTACACAATTTCATAGAAAAGACATTTGCACAAGACGGGATAATATTTGCAGCTACGCACATAGATAAAAGCTGGCCGCATGAGAAGCTACCAACGCGTAAGCCAAACACAGGTATGCTTACGGGCTATTTCACAAAGGAATATGACCTGGCAAATTCTTTTGTAATAGGTGACAGGATAACCGATGTATTACTGGCTAAGAACCTTGGCGCCAAATGCTTTTGGCTGAACCATGGCGGTAACCTTGGCGCTACTGAAACAGGCGGTGAGACAGCGGAAACCCTGAAGCCTTACATAGCTTCGGAGAGTACTGAATGGAAGGATATATACACCTATCTGAAGGACCTGCCGCGCACTGTAAACCATAACCGCAAGACAAAGGAGACCGATATTTCTATTGAGATCAATCTGGATGGAACAGGGGAAGCTAAAATTAATACAGGCCTTAACTTCCTGAACCATATGCTGGAGCAGATAGCCAGGCATGGGGGTATAGATTTGACGATAGAGGCCAAGGGCGACCTGCACATAGACGAGCATCATACTATAGAAGATACGGCTATTACGCTAGGTGAGGCCTTTGCCAAGGCGCTGGGAGATAAGCGCGGTATAGAGCGCTATGGCTTCTGCCTTCCAATGGACGATAGCCTGGCACAGGTAGCAGTGGATTTTGGAGGCCGCAACTGGATTGTTTGGAATGCTGAATTTCAACGTGAAAAAGTGGGTGATGTGCCTACAGAAATGTTCTTTCACTTCTTTAAATCCTTTTCGGATGCAGCAAAGTGCAACCTGAATATAGAGGTGACAGGTGACAATGAACACCATAAGATAGAAGCCATCTTTAAAGCTTTTGCAAAGGCAATCAAAATGGCCGTGAAGCGCGATCCGGATTCTGTTCAGCTGCCTAGCACCAAAGGCATTCTTTAGAATAAAGAGCCATTTCCATCCAATAGGGTTGGTGGCTTTATATTGAGTCCACATTCCTTATTCAGCTTCTTTATGAAATACTCGCTTAGTTGCGGCGTGTTGCGCTCATCGTGGTTGTGGATATAGAAGTACAATGTCTCCAGACCCTCGCCAAGCCATAACTTTATGCGTTTGGTCCAGTCGTCCAATCGCTTGTAATCAGTTGGGTGCATATTATTGCCTACCCATCGTATAAAGGCGGTTTTGGTGGGCAGGTACATGTGCACCAAGTCCCGCCGGCCTGCCGTATCAGTAATGATGGAAGCCGTGTTGTTTGCCTGCATCATAGACAATAGCCCATTTACTACTGAAGGATCATTGTACCAGTCTGTATGCCGCAATTCCAATGCTACTGAAAAGTCCCTTGGCAGAGATTCGAGGTAGTACTGCAGGGTATCGAAATTATTTGGCTTAAAGTTATCGCCAAGTTGTATGAACGATGTGCCAAGCTTGTTGCCAAAAGCCTGCATGGTTTCCAGGAAAAGGTCTGTTTCCCTATCAGCATCCTTTAGCCTTTTGAAGTGCGTAATAGCCTGCGTAAACTTGGGGCTGAACCGGAAGTCATCATCCGCAAAGTCGGCCCACTTTTTTACGGTTGACTTTGGAAATAGCTGATAGAACATGGCATTTAACTCTATGCTATTGTAATGTTTTGTGTAATGTTTCAGGAAGTCACCGGCCTTGGTTCCTTTCGGGTACAGGGTGCCAACCCAGTCGGGCCTTCCCCACTTAGCACAACCTACGTAAATAGCAGGGTGAGCCGCAGGCTTTCCACCCAGCACCTTCTTATTCATTGCCGGGTCTTTTGGTAGCTTAAAGTCTACCGCATCTATGTTATCTAATTTCCCGAAATCCATTTTGCTGATTATGGTTTTCTGAATAAACTTGGTTATATGATTTATCGAAATCCTCCACAATTATAATTGCGCCTCTCTTCATAGGACTGAATGAAAAATGTAGTTGTATTGCATAGTTTCTCTTCTTCTATTCCTCTCTCCATAGAAATACATGAATATTGCTGTTTCTCAAATCTGCTAACCTCTTCATCCAAGTCATCATATCCTGCATAATCTTTAGAGCAAAGTTCAATAACAGAGACTACTTTAGTGCAGGTGTAGCAAATAGATGGACGTTCGCAATTAATGCATTTTCTACAACTGCTAAAGAGCAGCAACGAAAAAAGTAAAATAAGATACTTAGTGTTCACAATCCATTTCATTATTAACATTTTGACGGAAGTCATCGTTATGGTTTTCCATTTTCGCTAAATAATTGTCCATTGCGTCATAAGTTGGTATACACACTTTATCTGTCTCTTGACCTGCGATGGAAAATATACAATCAAATGAGTCCTCAGATTGTTTCTTATCTATAAAGTAAAAGAACAAATTATTAGTATTAAATTCTGATGAGCATGCGGAAAAGGTTTTTTGATTAGTATTTACAGTACATATTGCGCATACTATATTTCTATGGCATTCAATGCACTTTTTGCAACCTGCGCTGAATAGTATAAGGCTGTTGAATAAAAGCAGCCAAAGGTATTTCTTCATGTTATTATATGGTTTAAAAGCAATCATATTCTATCTCCTCATACTTCAATCTCAGGTTTACCTTAGATTCAAAAAATGGCTTACCACAAAATTCTTCTTCAAGTTGTCCCCCTAAAGTTAAATTACACTTATACCCACCTTTTTCAACTCTATCCAAATCTTGGTAAAATTCAGTATTTCCAAGATAACTGCTATTGCAAAAATTCATACCTGGTCTTAGTTGTGCAGCATCATTACATGCAGCACAAATGGAAGGTCTGGTACAGGTAAAACATCTTTTACAAGAATTCATGCCTACCAATAGCACTATCCAAATTGTACATAAGAAAAATGAGCAGCTACTTAATAAATGCATCTGTAGGAATCGTCAAATTGTTTGGAATTTATAATCTTAGTTATTATTGGTCCCTTTTGCGGAAGACCTGTTCCACAAATTTCAATCTCCTCATCTCCGCTTAGGGTATAAATGCATTTTAAATGGCCATAATTGCTATAATTATCTGCGACTTCAGTAAACGCTTTTTTTGTTTTAAAAGTGTTGCTACATAATTCAAAATCGGGAAAATCATTTTGTATAAATGAGCATTTTAAGCAGGCAACAGGTCTGATGCACTTAATACATTTTTTGCACGAACTGAAACTAATGGCAATAAGAAAAGTAAGGGTGAATAAGAGGATTCTCATTTGAACGTATTACTTGCCTATACAATTGAATTCCTCCAGATAATATTCGTTTCCATCTCTTTCGCAATAGCTGATTTCCTGTATGCCATTAGGAATGGCCTCACACATATATCCATAGTAGTTGCCAACAGGGATGAATTTTCCCTCACTAATTGTTGGTTGGTCTTCTGCCGTGCATGATACTGTTACCAAAGCTGAATTAATATTACAGACTGTACATACTTTCGTTCTTTTACAGTCAAAGCATCTTGAGGTGCATCCTGCAAAAGTTATTATTAAAGTAATAAGTGCAACAAGTTCTTTCAAGGTTTGAGGATTATTTCTTTAGTGCCAAATTTATACTTTTTTTTAAGAGATAGCAATTTATGTCATATACCATTTCCCCTTCTACAATCCTTGATGCGCCCGAACTGAATCAACTGGTCAACTCGGCTTACCGTGGCGACTCATCGCGCATGGGCTGGACTACCGAAGCCGACCTGCTGGATGGCACCCGTACCGATGCAGCACAGATAGCTGAGCTGCTTGAATCTACCGGTACTACTATACTGAAGTATGTGGTAGATGGCCGAATAGATGCCTGCGTAGAGCTGATTATAGAAGGCTCAAAGTTATACCTTGGGATGCTTACTGTTCGTCCAACATTGCAGGGCAATGGCATTGGCAAAGTGCTGCTTAAAGCTGCGGAGGATTATGCTACACAACACAATTGTACTTCTATTTTTATGACTGTTATAACCGTTCGTACAGAGCTCATCGATTGGTATGTAAGACATGGCTATCAGGACACCGGTGAGCGAAAGCCTTTTGCTTTTACAGATCCCCGGAACGGGCAGCCAAGGCAGGCTCTGGAGTTTATGGTTTTAGAAAAGGGTTTGGTTTCAGTGGTTATTAAATAGGGTTATTTATAAGGTTAAAAAAGCCCCTTTGCATTGCGCAAAGGGGCTTTGTATTTATTTGAATCAATTGCTGATTACAGTTTTTCGAAGATACCTGCTATACCTTGTCCGCCACCTATGCAAGCGCTTACCATACCGTATTGTACGTTACGGCTTTTTTGCTCTTCCAATAGTTTCATGAACAGGTAAGTTCCCGAAGCACCCAGTGGGTGTCCCAGTGCTACTGCACCGCCGTTTACGTTGATGATGTCTGCGTTAAGCTCAGCGCCTTTGATAACACCAAGGGCTTGTGCTGCAAACGCTTCATTCAACTCTATCAAACCGATATCGCTCAGGTTCATGCCTGCTTGTTTCAAAGCTTTTGGAATAGCTGCTACCGGACCAACACCCATGATTGTTGGGTCAACACCTACAGATGCAGATGTTACCATACGTGCTATTGGCGTAAGGCCCAGTTCTTTTACTACACGCTCGCTCACTACCATTACAAATGCCGCAGCATCGCTGGTTTGTGATGAGTTACCTGCAGTTACCTGGCCCCCTGCTTTGAACACCGGTTTCAAGGCAGCAAGACCTTCTTTCGAAGTGTCTTTACGTGGACCTTCATCCTGCGACACCATGAACTTTTTGGTTTTCCTTTTGCCATTTTCTACATACACTTCTTCTACTTCTACCGGCACTATAAATTCTTTGAATTTACCGTTTTCGATAGCTGCAATAGCTTTCTGGTGGCTGTTGAAAGAGAACTCGTCTGCCTGCTCACGGGTGATACCGTATTTATCAGCTACATTCTCTGCAGTCAATCCCATGCCTATATAATAGTCAGGATGCTCGTTTGCTATAGAGTAGTTCGGTACAGTTTTGAAACCAACTGTAGGAACCAGGCTCATGCTTTCAGTACCACCTGCTATGATGATATCCGCCATGCCTGCACGTATTTTGGCAGTTGCCAAAGCAATGGTTTCTACACCGCTGCCGCAATACCTGTTCACGCTTACGCCCGGTACTTCTACCGGAAGTGAGCGCACAGCTACCCAACGTGCCATTTGCAAACCTTGTTCTGCTTCAGGCACCGCGTTGCCTACGATTACATCGTCTACACGCTTAGGGTCCAACTGAGGCAATTTTGCCAATAAATCGGTGATTGCATAGTATGCAAGGTCTACCGGTGTGGTGAATCGGAACCCACCCTTTTTTGCTTTTCCAATCGCAGTTCTTGATGCTGCAACTATATATGCTTCTTGTGACATAATTTATTCTTTTTAAGTAGTGCTTAGCTACTGATTATTTAATTTTTAATTCAAACCGAAACCTGCTTTACTTCATCTTTTATCTGTTGCTGTAAGGACGATTGCCCCATTCACAGATTGTTTTCCTAAAGCCGTTTTCTGCTTATTTAAGATTTTAGTTACGCAATGGTTTTCCGCTTGTCAAAATAGACTGGATACGCTCCAAAGTTTTCTTTTCACCACACAGGCTCAGGAATGCTTCGCGCTCCAGGTCCAACAGGTATTGCTCGCTTACTTTGCTTTCGCTGGTAAGGTCACCACCACATAGTACATAAGCTATTTTGCGTGCAATCTTTTCATCGTGCTCGCTAGCATATTTACCTACGCGGAAAGCCGCAGCACCTGCATACAATGCGCTAAGACCGGTACGGCCCAGCACTGTTACATCCTGGCGCATAATTGGCGCTGTGTAACCATTGTTGTATAGCTCAAGCACTTTTTCTTTAGCTTCTGTCATTTGGCGGTCTATGTTCAATACCACGCTGTCTTTCTTCTTGTCCAAAACGCCGATATTGAAACCTTCGTAAGCAGAAGTAGCCACTTTAGCGGTAGCTATGCTGGTAAAGCGGTCTGCCAGTTGTGGCAATTGTGTATCGCCCGCATAGTATGCATCGCTTGCGCGTAGTGCAAACTCTTTGGTACCACCACCACCTGGTATTAGTCCCACTCCTACCTCTACAAGGCCTATGTAAGTTTCCGGAGAAGCTATAGCAGCATCGCAGTGCATGGTAAATTCGCAACCACCACCCAGTGTAAGGCCTTTAACCGCAGCTACTGTAGGTACAGAGCTGAAACGGCAACGCGTTACAGTGTTCTGGAAAGCACGTATCATCATGTCCAGCTCATCAAAATCCTGGTCTATGGCAAACATGAACACCATGGCAAGGTTTGCACCTGCGCTGAAGTTTACACCATTGTGGCCCAGTACCAAGCCTTTGTAGCCTTGTGTTTCTGCTATGTCCAAACCTTTGTTGATGGCTTCTATAACCTCGCCACCCAAAGAGTTCATTTTAGTGTTCCATGACACGTTCAATACGCCATCGCCCAAATCATCTACGCGGCAAGCTGCATTTTTCCATACTGGCTTGTTGCTCGCCTGAAGGTCAGACAAGATGATAAGTGATTCGCGGCCCGGTATAGATTTGTAGCTTTTGCTGGCTACGTCGTAGTACTTGCGTACACCGTTTTCCAATTTGTAGAAAGTAGTGTTTCCGGCAGCCAACATTTCGTCTACCCATGCACCTACTTTAAATCCGGCAGCTTTCATGCCTTCTACCACTTTAGCTACACCTACTATGTCCCACTGTTCAAATGGGCCTAACTCCCAACCGAAACCTGCACGCATTGCATCGTCTATACGGTACAATTCGTCAGAAATTTCAGGTATGCGCAAGCTTACATAAGCATTGGTGTAGTAGGATAGTTTGCGAAGGAATTCGCCGTGCTTATCTGTTTGTGCAGCTACTGCTTTCAAACGTTTTGGCAAATCTTCTATTGTTTTTCCAAGCTCTATTGTAGCAGACTTAGGCCTGTTGCTAGGGCTGTATTCCAATGTTTTCCAGTCAAGCGTGCTGAAAGATTTTTTGCCGCCGGCACCTTTTTCTTTTTTGAAGAAACCCTGACCGGTTTTATCGCCATGCCATTTGTTCTCGTCCATTTTCAATATCCAAGATGGCACCTGCAATACATCGCGGTACTCATCGTTTGGCAAATTGTCGTAGGCGCCTTTCATTACTTTTATCATGGTATCCAAACCAACTACATCGGTAGTACGGAAGGTAGCAGACTTAGGCTTGCCAATAAGCGTACCTGTCAATGCATCTACTTCATCCACGGTCAGGTCCATTTCCTGCATCAGCTTTATAACTGCTGCTATGGCAAACACACCAACGCGGTTAGCTATAAAAGCAGGAGTGTCTTTGCACAATACAGTTTGTTTTCCAAGGAAAAGGTCGCCGTAGTGCAAAAAGAAATCTACTACTTCAGGGCTTGTTTCTTTGGTAGGTATTATCTCCAGCAAACGCAGGTAGCGCGGTGGGTTGAAGAAGTGCGTACCACAGAAGTGCGCTTTAAAATCTGCGCTTCTGCCTTCTGTCATCTGGTGGATTGGTATACCTGATGTGTTAGAAGTGATAAGCGTACCCGGCTTGCGGAATTTCTCCACTTTCTCGAATACTTGCTGTTTGATGTCCAAACGCTCCATTACTACTTCTATAACCCAGTCAGCATCTTTTATCAGCGATAGGTTATCGTCGAAGTTGCCTGTTTTAATCCTTGATGCAAACGCCTTGTCGTAAACCGGGTTTGGATTGCTTTTAAGGGCAAATGCCAATGAGTCGTTTACGATCTTGTTGCGCAAAGCTGGTTTCTTTGCATCTTCTTCGCTCAGGTTAAATGGAACGATATCCAATAGAATAACGTTAAGACCAATATTCGCGCAATGCAATGCAATACGCGAACCCATAACACCCGAACCCAATACCGCAACTGTTTTAATCTTGCGGGATTTGGCAGGAATTACGTTCACCGTTTGTTTGTCAGCTACTGCTTCCATGTTTAATTGATTGTTGTTTAATGTTTGTTTGATGTATGATAAGACCGTTGCCGGCCGAAATCTCTTATTTGCCTGTATTAGTGGTTACCGGAGTTTTAAGGTAAAATACCTGGTGGCCGTCTGCGTCCTGCACGTTACCTATCAGAGTCCAGTTTTTGTCGGTATATACTTTCAGTAGGTCTGCCACAGGCTTTTCATATTTTGTCGCGTCCAGTTGTTTGGTATTCATTCCCGCCGCCAGCGTCACTTCCCTTTTTTCTTTCAGGTCCCGTGCTTCGTGCTTGCTACAGTCTGTGTTGGTGCATGTTATTGCCATGTATTTGAACTGGTCGCCTGCAATGGCCGGTATAGCTGCGGCCAATACCAGGGCAACTGTATAAAGTAAAGACTGTAGTTTCATATATGCTAACGTTTGACTAACTGTTTATAATTGCCCTTTTAGATTTACCAAAAAAGGGATAACGAAGTTAAATCTTCATTTTTACCAAACAAGCGTTTGGTAAAAATTATTTGCTTTTATTAAACTTTTTGCCAATTTGTTAAAATTGGCTTTATTCATAGTGCTTGATGTACTACTGAATTGTCGGTACCACCTGTCGACCCTCGCTCCCTGGTTTGTGTTCCCACAAAACAGGATTAAACAAAA
>DLGO01000044.1:34083-34264 GCA_002482725.1 Bacteroidetes bacterium UBA7692
CTGACGGTAAAATCACATACCTCTCTTTCTTCGCACCACCCTCAAAACCAATCTCTTCCACCAAATTCCTGTCGGTAAAATTTACGGTACCTTTTTCACCACTTCTGTCGGTACAACCTGTCGGTATTCCTGTCGGCCCTCGCTCCCTGGTTTGTGACCCCACAAAACAGGATTAAACAAA
>DLGO01000044.1:34284-113654 GCA_002482725.1 Bacteroidetes bacterium UBA7692
CTGACGGTAAAATCACATACCTCTATTTCTTCACATCAGCCTCAAAACCAACCTATTCCAACAATTTCCTGTCGGTAAAATTGACGGTACCTTTTCACCACTTCTGTCGGTATCCCTGTCGGCTTACCCTTACCTGGTTTGTGTCCCCACAAAACAGGATTAAACAAAATTCCCGTTTTGCATTCTGTCGGTAAAATCACATCTCCCTCTTTCTTTACACTACATTCAAAATCAATTTCTTCCACCAAATTCCTGTCGGTAAAATTGACGGTACCTTTTTCACCACTTTGTCGGTACTATCTGTCGGTATCCCTGTCGGCTTACCCTCCCCTGGTTTGTGTCCCCACAAAACAGGATTAAACAAAATTCCCGTTTTGTATTCTGTCGGTAAAATCACATCCCTCTCTTTTTTCACACCATCCTCAAAATCAACTTATTCAACCTAATTCCTGTCGGTAAAATTGTCGGTACTTTTCACCACTTCTGTCGGTACTCCGTGTTGGTATTCCTGTCGGTTTCCTCCTTCTTTCTCGGCGTGGGCTATTGTCACCGTTTGACTCTAAAGCATCCACCACCACAACTATTCCCTTAATTCAAAGAACAACCTGCAATATATTTTCAAACCCCCTCACCACTTTAGCAAAAAAGGCGGCAAAATTGTTAAACCACCACAACCCAATGAAAATCAATACAAACTGCTCTTGTTATTTCTTGCAAACATTTTTCAGTACCTAATCCCACCACTTACTACCTTAGTCGCTTATTAAAAAAAATCAAGCACTGCGCCATGTCACAGGCCAATCACCAAACGATACTCGCCAACATAGCCAGGCATATAGAGCTGACACCTGCCGAGCAGGCGCGCTTCATACAACTGCTTACCCCAAAGACCATTAAGCGCAAACAATTCCTGCTCAATGCGCAACAGGTAGCGCGCCATGTTGCCTTTGTCACCGCAGGCTGCCTGCGAGCCTATACCATCGACGACAACGGCTTCGAACATGTGCTCCAGTTTGCCCCGGCCGACTGGTGGATTACCGACATGTACAGCTTCATATCCCAGCACGAGGGCGACCTGAACATCGATGCCATAGAAGACACCGAAGTATTGTTGCTTTCCCGCCAGGACCAACTGCAACTATTCGACGACATCCCCAAGTTCGAGCGCTTCTTCCGCATCATTACCGAAAAATCCATGGTCAGCAGCCGAAAGCGCCTTATCGACAACCTCAGCCTCACCGCACAGGAGCGCTACAACACCTTCTGCAATTACTACCCCACCCTCATCAACACCATCCCCCAAAAGCAAATAGCCGCCTACATCGGCGTCACCCCCGAGTTCCTCAGCAAAATGCGCGCACAAGCCAGCAAGAAGGGATAAGTTTAATCCTTAATAGTTTAACACAAGCGTTCGTACACAAGGCTGATTCTTGCGGCAATTGGCTGTTTGTAGGGGCGAATTGATTAAATCAATCATGAACTCCCGTAAAATTATATCGTGAATAATTATTATTCGCCCAATCATCCGTATGGTGTATTTGTAGGGGTGAATTGATGAGGTCATGTATCTTATCCCAATCTTAACCCCATTTCTTAAATCTCAGTCAACGGAACGACAATCCTTCACTATATCGACCCGGAGGACGTTGCTTCCTTGGTGGCTCGAACGATTGTGTGATTTTTCCGTTAATAAACTTTCTTTTGGGTTTCGGCTATCTTTCATTTCGCTGTGCTGCTAATAAATAACTATGCGCAACCCATCCCTCACTATATCGACCTCTGCGCCTTATTTTCTTGGCTCGCGGGAATGCTACAAAACCCGTAAAGAACGCCATGCTCGCCAACACGCATGATGCCAGATAGATAAACTGGTATGCGATGATCATGGAGTTTAGGGTTTTGTAGTGTTCCCGCAGCCTTAAAAAGAAAATACAGCGCTTGATTTTTGGCTACCTTTTCATCAAGGAAAAGGTAGGGCAAGAAAAAACTACAATGACTAAACCCTGCGTATACCAAACTTTTCACTGTTGTTGGTTTATCTTCCATCCACCAAGTGTAACAATCCCCACTCTTAACCCACCTTAACCCCATTTCTTAATCTAGGTTATTTGTACCCCCTTATATACTCCCTACCTTTGTACTATCAAAAACACAAAGTCATGGACAGGAAAAAATTCTTACAAAAAGGACTGCTCGGTACAGGCATGTTCGTAGCCGCAGGCTCAGTAGGCAATGTTATAGCCAACGAAATAGACGAACTGAAAACACTCGAAACATCCCCTGCGCCCGATGCGCTCGGCTTCAATCACATTCCAAATACAAAATCAGATATTATGGCAAATACAGTATTGCACAAAGCAAACACAAGAGGACAGGCAAATCACGGTTGGTTGAACAGTCACCACACCTTCAGCTTTGCCAATTACCACAACCCCGAGCGCATGCACTTCGGCGTGCTGCGCGTGCTGAACGACGATAGGGTAGAGGCAGGCATGGGCTTCGGCACACACCCGCACGACAACATGGAGATTATCTCTATACCGCTCGAAGGCGACCTGGAGCATAAGGACAGCATGGGCAACGTAGCCGTAATCCGCAAGGGCGACATACAGATACTGAGCGCAGGCACCGGCATCACCCACAGCGAATACAACCGCAACAAAGACGAGCAGGTGAAGTTCCTGCAGATCTGGGTGTTCCCCAACAAGCGCAATGTAACACCGCGCTACGACCAACTTTCGCTGAAACTGGAAGACCGCCACAACAAGCTGCAGCAGATACTATCGCCTAGTGCCGACGATGCAGGCGTATGGATACAGCAGGATGCCTGGTTCAACATGGGCAACTTCGAAAAAGGCACCACACAGCAGTACACCATCAATAAGAAAGGCAATGGCGTTTACGCCTTTGTACTAAAAGGTGATATCAGTATAGACGGCCACGCCCTAAATACCCGCGACGGCCTCGGCATCTGGGATACCGACCACATCAACATCACTGCCGACAGCGATGCCGAGTTCCTGTTAATGGAAGTGCCAATGGTGGTGTAAGCTTGAATCTAAAATGTACAGAGGCGGCAACTACAAATAGTAGTTGCCGCTTTTTTTTTGTCTAAAGAAAATCCTCTCGTGCATATCCCTACATTCTCATAGAATTGTCATGTTAGTGTCTGCTATGCTATTAAATTGAATTATTCCCTAACTTTCATCTCAAATCAACCATCTATGTATCGCAGATTTCTACTTTCCTTTTCTATTTTGATTGGCTTACTGACAGTAATTGAAACAAAGGCTAATGATTCGATTATTACACGTCGGCAAGTATTTAACTTTGAGGTAGGAGATTCTTTTAGTTATAGCTATTATGACAGATATGCCGGTAGCCATAAGTATGGCGATGACCTGCAAATAATTCTTGATAAATATTATTCTCCTGATTCTTCTACAGTCAATTATATGATTGAAACCTATTACTATGGCGTTCGGGTTTATTATGGTACATGGTATAGTCATGATACTGTAACCATTTCTTATGGCGATTTAGATAGTACCTACATACGTACCTTCTTTTATAGAAGCGATACAACGCTTGGCTTCTCAGATTCCATGTGGTATGATCCGAACCATAAGAATTGGTCAACTGATTCTATATTGGATTTAAAGAGGTATAAGTTTTATACCTGTGATTGGGATTGCTATGGGCTAAGCTATGCTCCAAGAATTGGTAGAACAAGTGTAGGAGATGCATTTGAATATGACAATAATACAAGATGGGAAAATCTGAAAGGATTTGTACTCGCCGATGGCCGCAAATGGGGAACCTTATTTACAGCTTTCCCTGTCGGTATCAGCGAAACGCCAACGTCAACTCTGTCTGTATATCCCAATCCTTTTACCGATAAACTACATATTGATTTTGATGAAGGCACCACCAAGGGAAGTGATACCATTATCGTTCGTGATATCTATGGTAAAGTGATAAAAGAATTAAAAGACATTCACCAGCAAAA
Organism: Bacteroidetes bacterium UBA7692; assembly: GCA_002482725.1. Taxonomy (GTDB): domain Bacteria; phylum Bacteroidota; class Bacteroidia; order Chitinophagales; family LD1; genus UBA7692. The sequence goes on from DLGO01000044.1 coordinate 38,294, forward strand.
TGAAATTTCTATGGCTGATGAAAGTTCCGGTTTGTACTTTCTTACCTTGCAAAGCGAAAACCATTCCCAAACATGGAAAGTGATTAAAGAGTAGCTATGAGATTAAAAATTCTACCGTTTTTTTCCTTTGTTGTTTTGACTTTTGCAAGTTTAAACATGCTTGCGTCTGACACACTTACCAGAAGACAGATATTTAATTTTCAGGTTGGTGACTCCTTTAGCTATACTTATCATTCACGATATTCTGGTACTCAGACATATAGTGATGATTTAAGGGTTTTTCTGAATAAAGCTTATTCCCTGGATTCTTCAGAAGTTACTTTTCTTATAGAGTATTACCAAGTCGGTTATGTATTATTCCATCACGGTTTTAGCAGTCACGATACTTTTGAGTTGAAGTACAAGGATTTGGATAGCTTTTATGTCGAAGGATTTGGTTATGATGGCTCTGGATATCAGGATAGTATTGGTATCAGGCCAAAAATGATGTATGATTCGGCAAACGTATTATGGTCAAAAAATCAAAGATTCGGTATGGATGGTTATTCGTTCGGGTTTGATAATTACTGGGCTATTATTGGTTTGTCATACGCGGAAAGATTGGGTATAACAAGCAAAGGTGAATCTTATGAAGGTGATAATAGTGAAAATGGTTTTACGCTACAGGGCTATACTTTGGCCGATGGCCGACATTGGGGGCAGATACGTACTTCATTTCCTACATCCCTGGAAGATGTTGGTACCCCTGATTTGAGAATCTATCCCAATCCATTTACGGATAAGCTGCATATTGACTTTAATGAAACCCTGATCAATGCAAATAGTACAATTGTCATCCGTGATATCTATGGGAAAGTAATTAAAGAATTAAAAGACCTCCACCAACAAAATGAAATTTCTTTGGCTGATGAAAGTCCTGGTTTATACTTTCTTACCCTGCAAAGTGAAACCAATTCTCAAACCTGGAAAGTGATAAAAGAGTAGTTATGCGTATCATCAAAAACTGCTTTTCAATTGTATTCGTTCTGTTATTTGGTGTATGCCGGATTTGTGCAAATGATTCGTTGACGCGCTTTCAGGTTTTCAATTTTCAGATTGGAGATACGCTTTATTATGAAGAGAATATTGATGAGCAAGGCTTTGGCTTCAATAAAACTAATCTGCTAAAGATTGTACTTGATAAAGACTACAATATGGACTCTTCCATAGTCACCTATACTACAAAGCAGTTCAGGAGGCAGGAGCGCTACAACGGAGGCTCTGGGCAGATGTCCACCAGTATAGATACTTTGGTGGCGCAGTATGGTGATATGGATAGCTTATATATCGAAACGTTTCAGGGCATGTATTGGTTTGATACTGCAACTGGTATTAGTGATAGGATGGCGTATGATTCAACTAATGCATACTGGAAGCGGGATACGCTCAACGGGTCTCTTATTTATTCCTTTAGTTATATCGGGTTAAGTGGTTTTAATCTTTCCTACGCAGCCGATATAGGTGTCATCCGCAAAAGCTATTATTATGAGTATGATAATACAGGAAAGAGCGAGGAACTTGTCGCCTACAGTTTGGCTAATGGTAATAAGTCTGGTACCTTATTTAAAGCTTTCCCTGTTGGCATTATTGAAATGCCAAAGTCAATACTATCTATATATCCTAATCCTTTTACCGATAAACTACATATTGATTTTGATGAATCCATAACCAATGGCAATAGCACAATTGTTGTTCGGGATATCTATGGGAAAGTGATTAAAGAATTAAAAGACCTTCACCAGCAAAATGAAATTTCTTTGGCTGATGAAAGTCCCGGTTTGTACTTTCTTACCCTGCAAAGTGGAACCAATTATAAAACATGGAAAGTGATGAAAGAGTAATTTTGATAGATTAGGGTCAAAAATTTGTTTAAAATATTTTGTCAGTAATGTTTGGTTGGATAAAGCGGCTACTTGGTAAACAGGAAGGAACCCGCTGTTCGACATGTTCCGAAGGGCATGTCGAACTAAAGACCTTGGGGTTCTCTGAACCCCGGCTAATATTCGCTTAACAAAGCTCCTTTTCGAAGACCATAAAAATCATATTATCAGAGTGACTGAAAGTGTAAGCTATCTCTCACTTTATCTACCTATCCCATTTATAATTAGTTTTACCCTCATTATAACTAATAACCTTTCCCGCTGTTGTACAGAATAAACGTATTGATGAAACCGTCTTTCTTGCTCTTGCTTATTGCCTTTCTGCTAGTTGTGCAATCCTGCAAGAAAGAAAAAACTGCCACAGGCAGTTGCAGGCAGGTAACAGATACCATCTACAACCCTGCGCACGACACATCGGTATATTTTAAGCGCACAGGCATCAAGGCTTACGATGATCAAGACAGGCTAACATCCTATCGCCTGTTGGATAGCATAGCCTTTGCAGGCGACACTACTGCCGCCATCAACCGCTACGATATTACCTACTCCCGCAACAGTGTCACCATCACAGATTCCCTCCACCCATCACCCGTGTTATCCATTCAGCTAAACGACTACAACCTGCCCGTAAGCAGTAGCAGCGGCTCCTTCACGCGCTGGTACCACTACAACAGCATCAATGAGATTCAAACAGTTACAGATACCGCTGATGGCATCCCAAGCGGCTGGACGATTACCTATTTCAAGGGCGGTGTTACCGAAATGCACTATGCCTCGGCCGACAGCAGTGTACCTAAGCTCCATTATACTTTCACCTACTTCACAGGCATAGAGCGCCCCCACACCATCATCGGTGAAATACTCAGCGACCCGCGCGCCCTGGTAGACTTTTCCGCACCCGAAAAATGCGCCGAGCTATTCTCCCGCTACCTCCTCCAATCCTGGAGCGACGGCATCAGGCAGGTAGTCTTCAACTACGAGTTCAACGCCAGCAAATTCCCCTCCAAAAGATATTCAAGCACCGGCGAGGTAATAAGCTATGGCTACCAATGTCCATAATATAGACTTACCATAGAATCAATGCTTAACCACCCATGAGTACCCAACTAAAGAACAAAGACATCACCGAAAAAATCATCGGAGCCTCTTTCGAAGTCCACAAGCACCTCGGCAACGGCTTTCAGGAAGTCATTTACCAACGCGCACTGGCTTTCGAAATGGCTAAGGCAGGGCTTACTTTTACACGTGAAGTGGAACAGCCCATTTATTACAAAGACCTTATTGAATCAATAGGAACAAGAAGGGCGGACTTTGTGGTAGAAGGAAAGGTATTAGTTGAATTGAAGGCCATTATTCTCTTGGAGGATGTTCATTTGGCACAAGCGCTAAACTACCTAAAAGCGTACAGATTAGAAGTAGGTCTGCTGATAAATTTCGGTAGCAAAAGCCTTACTTTTAAGCGGGTGGTGTTGTAAGCAGGAAGGAAGATAATCCGGCTGTTTTTTTGTATTCCCATCCGTGAAATCTTATAATCCGTTAATCCGTGATTCAGACAAAAAAATGGGTAATCTGAGTAATCCGTGATCTCGCTCTAGTTACTCTTGTCCCCCCTCAGCACCCTAAACCGCTTCCGCGCCTCCAATACCAGCAACGAGCTATTATAATCCGTAATGATCCGCTGATACAACTCCTTTGCTTTCTCTTTGTTACCCAGTTGCTGCTCATTTATCTCTGCCAGCAGAAAGGTAGCATCGTCACCCTTCAGGTCACTCTTAAAATTCAGCAGTATATCTTCTAACAAAGGCACTGCCTTGTCAAACTGTTTCTGCTTTACATACAGCCTTGCTTCGGTGTATTCTATATCATCAAACAGCGCATGGCCGGGATACAATCTCTTAATGGAATCCAGCGCCTTAAAAGCATCTGCATCCTTGTTCTGGAACATAAACAGCTCTGCCCGCGCATACATCTCTACCGGCACCAGAAAGGTATCCATACCCGTATTGTCTATGATAAACACAGCCAGGTTTATCGCATCATTGGCTATCAGCTCTGTGGTGCTGGCCTTCAATACCTCCAGCTGCGTGGCCGCCCATTCAAAGTCGCCCTTGTAGTAGCTCAGCTTCGCATTGCGGTAGCGCGCCTCTTCGCCCAGCGGCGAATCCTTTTCCTCCTTATCCACCTGCGAATACATCAGGTTGCTCTCCCACACATCACCATCTATCAGGTAAAAATCCCCCAACGATAATTTTGTCTGGTTCTTTACCTGTTGTGGCACACCATTCATTTTCAGTACCTCTTCGCATAGTGCTATGGCAGCATCTATGTTGAGCAGGTAAAAACCCTCAAGGTCGGCCAGCTCCTTCATGCTATTGGCAGCCTGTGGCCCACGCCCGCTCTCGTTTATAAACGACAGGTAATCCGCCTTCAACCCTTCCAGGTCGGCTATGGAATAGTTCAATGACTTGGCAATCTTCTGCTTCCGGCAGTTCAGCAATTCCGTTCTTGCCAGAATATACAGCGGACTGTTTTTGCCCTTGGCAATAATATACTCATACCCGCCAATCGCCTCAGTATAAAACTCCTCTGTAGCCGCCATACGCGCTATGGTCAGCACACGGAAACCGTTCTCCTGCTTGCGCTTGTCTATGGCTTTCGACTGTATCATCGCCCCTTCAAAGTCCTTGTTCTGTATGTATATCCATATCAGGAAATCATTCAGCGACTCATTGTCCTCGCCACGCTGCGCCTTGGTATATAGCTGCGTTTCTATCTCTGCCATCAGCTTGCCGCCATCGCGGGCATTCTGCACATAGTTCTTTATCTGCTGTGCCTCTTCTGGGCGGTACTCCAGCCTTTGCAGCAATAGCTTCGATGCGTTCCCCATATCGCCCTTCAGCGTATAGGCATTCGCCAGGTCAAATCCCAGCAACTGCTCATTTTTCATCAGCTTGCCGCCTTTTATCAGCGTAGCTATGGCATAGTCGTGCTCGCCATAAGCCTGAAATGCAGTGGCTATCGTCCTTATCCTCGGCTCGTTGGGTGTCAGCGCTTTCAGCACCTTTTCATATTGCTCCTTGGCCTTGGCCGCATCTTTCATGTTGGTGTACACGTAGCCCAGGTCTATTTGGTACACAGGGTTGTCCTCGTATTTCTTTATCTGCTTTTTTACCACCTTTTCCAGCGGTTCAAATTGCTTCAGGTTCTCATAGCTTTTAAATAGCTGCGTGTAGTACACTGGGCTGTTGTTGCTCTTTTCCCACAGGCCCATGTACAGCTCCACCGCCTTTTCAAATTCGCCGTTCTGGTAGTAGCTGTTGGCCAATGCCTCATCGCGGCCGGGTTGCGCCACAGCTATGGTAAACGATAGTATAAACAATAATAGAATACGAAACTTCATTACTCCAAATGTACAAATGAGTACGTCATTTAACTGATAAAAATACTTATAGAGGTATTTTACGTAAAAACGCCCTGAGGGGTTATGTTTCAGAAGAGAAAAAAGTACTGCATGTCTGTAAGCCGGATTCTGTAATTCTGCTTGCGCAAAACCCCTATCATTTATCTGAGGTGGCAATCACTCGCCCCCTTTAGCACCCAACCCCCTTGCGTATTTCCCCGAAAGGAAAAATCAGGCGAGCCGCCTTCATCCGCAAGTATACATGGGCTTTCAACCCGTAAGGTTTACCCGGCTGCCATATTGCTACGGCAACCCGTGCGCTCTTACCACACGTTTTCACCTTTTCCGCCTTTTGCAAGGCGGTAGTTATTCTCTGCGGCACTAATCTGTTGCTTTATTGCTAAAACACCCACCCGTTAGGTGGTACGGTACTCTGTGTTGTCCGGACTTTCCTCTCCCCGTCTTGCGGGCAGCGATAAGGCAACATGCAGTGCTGCAAATATATGGCTTGTTTGCTCAACTTTACGTTTCGGATATTTCTATGTAGGTTGCGATGTATGAAAACGCGCTGGCTTATAGCACAATGGTTCGAGCGGTGGTGGTGGAAAAGGTACACTGCGCATAAAGACAAGGGGGCTTACCTCATCTGGAAAAAGCAGTACTGGCGCAATCTTTTCGATAGCATTGGTTTTCATTTTCCTGTTTCGGCTACCGTGCTGGATGCAGGCTGCGGACCGGCCGGCACCTTCATCATATTGCCCACGCAGCAGGTTACGGCCATCGATCCCTTGCTCGACTATTACCGCAGTAGCATCACCGTTTTCCATGAAGCCGACTACCCCAATGTAACATTTGTTAATGTAGCAATCGAAAACTACCATCCAATCGTCAGGTATGATGTAGTTTGCTGCATGAATGCCATCAACCACGTAAGCAGTTTGCAGCAGGCTATGCAAAAGCTCTCTGATTGTGTGGCGCCGGGTGGTACTTTACTTTTGTCGGTAGATGCGCACAACTTTTCGGGCCTCAAGTGGTTGTTCCGGGCAATTCCCGGCGATATACTCCATCCGCATCAGTTGGACAAGGCAGATTACCTGAAGCTGGTAACAGACCACGGCCTGCAGGTGCAGCAATGTGTGAGGGTGCATAGGGAACTTATTTTTTCTTATTGGTTAATAGTGGCAAAAAAGGGATAGCATACAATGGATGGATTTATAAAAGATGCAATGCTGCGGGCAAAGAAGCTTGCCGCCAGCAAAGCAAAATGGACTTTGAGGGATCTGGACTCGCTGCCATCTGAGCTACAGTACGAGATACTGGACTCGGGCCTCTACTTCGCCCCGGAACCCGACCCTATCGACCAAAAAGTCTCAGGTAATGTGCTGGCCTTATTGTCCGAGTATATCAACCGCAATGGCCTTGGCGTGGTCTTCGACTCTTCTACCTATTTGGTATTGGACAACAAAGACGTGGTAAAGCCCGATGCGGTATTCTTTGCTGCCGATACGCCCATGCGCTTCCACAACAAGAGCGCCTATGGTATCCCCGATATCATCATCGAATGCATACCTGAGGGCTACGGCAATTTTCATCGATATACCAAAAAGGACGTGTACGAGGCCGCCAAGGTGAAGGAGTTTTGGCTCATTGACCTGGCCACCGAAACAATTTTGGTTAAAACCCTCGAGCGATTCGGCTATGTGGATTATTCCTCATGCGACAGGCAGGGCGTGGCAAAATCAGCACTTTTGCCTTCATTCAGCCTCATCGGCCTGCAGGTTTTCCGCTAGGGTAGGGGCCGGTTCAAAATATATTTCGTGCATAGCCGTCAATAAAACAACGCAATAACGGCACAATGGGCAAAAAGTGGTTTATATCTTAACCGAAACAAAACATAATCTTTTTTATCCTTGTAACAGTAAAATTAAAAAATACAAAAGATGAATAGTAAAGAAGCTAAAGAATTTACCAATTATGCGGTAAAGCATCACGGGTTCAACTCTATGCACTTAGATAAATATATGAGCCATATTAGTGGTGTTGCCAATGTTACACCTATTACTAATCTAACTCCGAATATTATCGAAGAGCGTCGTATGAACGCATCGGTTATCGACGTGTTCTCACGTTTGATGATGGACAGGATTATATTTTTGGGTACAGGTGTAGACGACTACGTTGCCAGCATCATTCAGGCGCAGTTGTTGTTCCTGGAGAGCACCGACTCCCGCAGCGATGTGCAGATATACATCAACTCTCCGGGTGGTGAGGTGTACAGCGGCCTTGGTATCTACGATACTATGGAGTATGTAAACATGGATGTAGCTACTATATGTACAGGTATGGCGGCTTCTATGGCGGCTGTTATCCTTTGCGCAGGTAAGGCAGGCAAGCGTACAGCGCTTCCGCATTCACGCGTTATGATTCACCAGCCATTGGGCGGTATCCAGGGCAAGGCAAGCGATATACAAATATCACTGAACGAAATTCGCAAGATAAAAGACGAATTGTACGCTATCATCAGCAACCACAGCGGCCAGCCGTTGGAGAAAGTACAGCGCGACAGCGACCGCGACTACTGGATGCGCGCTGTTGAAGCCAAAGAATACGGTATGATAGACGACGTATTGCTACGCAACAATCGCAAAGCTGACTAATCAGCCTTAAGCAGATTGTACAAACAGAGAAGGCGCTTCAATTGAAGCGCCTTCTCTGTTTTATGCCAACTGCCGGGGCAGGTCTTATTTAGGAAATTTCATCTTATAGCTCACATCCACTTTGCCTTTCGAAATATTCTCCAGCTTGCCCTTCAACAGGCTGCGTTTAAGCGGCTTCAGGTAGTCTATGAATAGTTTCCCTTCTATGTGGTCGTATTCGTGCTGTATCACGCGCGCAGTTAGTCCCTCAAAGGTGGTTTCTTTCTGTTTGAAATCACGGTCCAGGTACTGTACTACTATCTTAGGTTTCCTGTTTACATCCTCGCGCACGCTTGGTATGCTCAGGCAGCCCTCTTCGTATGCCCACTCCCTGCCGCTTTCGTCCAATACCTGAGCATTGATGAATACTTCGCGTATGCCTTCTGCGTTTGGTGTATCGTCATCGTCATCGGTCATGCGCTCGCTGTCCACTACAAACAAGCGTATCGCTTTGCCTATCTGTGGTGCCGCAAGGCCCACACCACGGGCTTTCTCCATGGTATCAAACATGTCATCTATCAGCTTTTGCAGGTTCGGGTATTCCTTCGTTATCGGTTCGCACTTTTTCCTTAGTACAGCGTCGCCATAAGCCACAATTGGTAGTATCATTCTATATATTTTATCCTTTGCTCAATTTTCTGTTTACTCTAAATTCTGCCTATCAGGCCATTGTCCCTCATTTCCAAAAAGGACTGCAAAATAATAGTTGCGCTTATTTTGTCAATGTTTCCTTTCTTTTCGCGCTCTTTTTTTGTCTTTCCGCTCTCCGATATTACTCTGGATGCCATGCGCGAAGTAAACCGCTCATCTACCGTAGTTACACGTTTTTCTGGATATTGGTTCCTTAGCAGGCCTATAAATCCTTCCACTTTTGCCACCAGGTCATTTTGCTTATGCCCGAAGTTGTACGGCATACCTACTACAAACTCTACCACATCCTCCTTTGCCACATATTGCTTTACAAAAGCGGCAATCGCTTTGGTTTCTATGGTGTCTACACTGCTCGCTATTATCTGCAGCGGGTCTGTCACCGCTACGCCCACGCGCTTCATTCCGTAATCAAATGCCAGTATTCTTGCCATTATGGTTTTGGTAGTACCAAAGATTTAATGGTAAGTATCGTCTGCGATGGCTGGCTGTTGGTGAAAACAGTTACCGTTTTCTTTTGCTCGCCTTGTTTGCCGTGGCTGTCAAACTGCACATCTATCACGCCCGTTTTACCCGGTGCTATAGGGTCTTTCGGCCATTCAGGCACAGTGCATCCGCACGAGCCCTTACATTCAGATATAACCAGGTTTTGCTTTCCTGTATTGGTTATCTTAAATTTTGTCCTTACAGACTCACCCGCTGTCAGCTTGCCGAAATCATGCTCCACCTTATCAAAGCTTATGGACGTAAGCGATTCCTGCGATATAGCATCTGCTGGTGCTTCCGCGTTTGCTGCGGTGGCAAATGGCTTAGCCTCCAATTGCAATTTTACATCTGCAAGTTCTTTTTCCAGCGCGGCTATCCTTAGCTGGCTATCTGCCTTTTCTTTTCCTGTTACATACCACAGTATGCCTAGTGCCAGTATGGCTGCGGCACCTATGGCCAACGAAATTTTATTCATCTCTGTATCTTGTTTTTTTTATTATCGGCCGTCACCGTCAAGCAAATTTCCCAGGCTGCCAAGTATGCTGCCTTCTTCCTTCCTGCTGCCCATTTGTGGCGAGTAGGATATTATCCTCGATGCCAATCGAGATATAGGCAGGCTCTGAAGGTAAACCTTGCCAGGTCCACGTAGTGTAGCATAGAAGAACCCTTCGCCGCCAAACAGCGTATTCTTTATCCCACCTATAAATTGAATGTCAAAGTCTACTTCTTTGGTGTAGCCAACTATACAGCCGGTATCTATTTTCAATACTTCGCCCGGTGCCAGGGTGCGCTCTATGATGTGGCCACCTGCATGTATAAATGCCAGTCCGTCACCTTCCAGCTTTTGCATGATGAAGCCCTCTCCACCAAAGAATCCTGTTCCAAGCTTGCGCTGAAACTCTATGCCTATGCTCACACCTTTTGCTGCACACAGGAATGAGTCTTTCTGGCAAATAAATTTGTTGCCTATTTTCTGCAGGTCTACAGTTATTATTTTACCCGGGTATGGCGATGCAAATGCTACGCGCCCTTTACCGCTTCCTGTATGGGTAAAGGCCGTCATGAACAAGCTCTCACCTGTCAGCAATCTTTTGCCCGCGCCCATTAGTTTGCCCAAAAAGCCACCGCTGTTGGTGCTGCCATCGCCAAATAGTGTTTCCATTTGCACAGCATGGTCACTGTACATAAATCCTCCCGGCTCGGCCACCACAGTTTCCTGTGGGTCAAGCTCTATTTCCACGCACTGCATTTCTTCTCCAAAAATCCGGTAGTCTATTTCGTGATTATTGCGCATTGTCTTTATTTTTTGCGAAAATAGTATGAATAATTAATCAAACCACAGTGGCAGGTGGTTTCAAGGTAAATTGTAGAAATCTTAACTTTCTTACTTCATTTTGCCCCTCTTTACCAGAAACGGCAAAAGTATCTGCCNNCCTGTAGTCCTGGTTAATGTCGGCTTCTACAAATTCTATGTTGAACTGCCCGCAGCGCAACTTCAGGTCTTTGTAAAACTTATCCATCTGCTGTACATAATGCTCCTTTACCTGATTGGGTTGCAGTTTCAGCTTTTCGCCCGTTTCCAGGTCTATAAATTCATAGGGCCTGTTCTCAAAGTCAAATTCAAGCTCCTGCTTTTTATCTGCTACATGAAACAGTATCACCTCGTGCTTATTGTATTTCAGGTGCTGTAATGCTGCAAATAGCGCCTCGCTGTTCTCAGCATTATCAAACATATCACTGAATATGATGATCATGCTGCGCTTATGCACCGTGTCTGCTATCTGGTTCAGGCACTTGGCTACATTGGTCGTAGCTTTTATAGGCGTGTCTGCCAGCAATCCTTCCAGGTTAGAGAACAGCATCTGCATGTGTGGCATGGTAGACCTTGCCCCTGTATTCAGCTTTACTTCATTGGTAAATATGCTCAGGCCCGTAGCATCGCGCTGCCTTTTCATCAGGTTTATCAATGCTGCGGCCGCCACTACACTAAACTGCAGCTTGCTCTGTTTACCTTTTTCTTCTTTGGGAAAATACATAGATGAAGATGCATCTATCACCAGTTGGCAGCGTAGGTTTGTTTCCTCCTCGTACCGCTTTACAAACATCTTGTCTGTCCTGGCAAATACCTTCCAGTCCAGGTTCTTGGTCGGCTCGCCTTGGTTGTACAGGCGGTGCTCTGCAAACTCTACAGAAAACCCGTGAAAGGGCGACTTGTGCAGCCCTATTATAAATCCTTCTACCACTTGCCTTGCCAGTAGTTCCAGATTGCTCAGTTCGTTCAGTTGCTGTAGTTGCATGGTATAAAAATAGGAAATGAATGTGGACTGAAATTAAAATTTTGCCAAAGAAGCCTTTATCACCTCGTAAACGCGCTGTAGCTCGGTTTCGGTAATGCAATAAGGCGGCAGCACATACACTGTATTTCCCAGTGGCCTTAGTACTATACCCGATTCTATATAAAAGTCATATAGCCTGTCGCGTATGCTGTTCAGGTAGCTGTTGTTTTCTTCTGTGGTAAAGTCAAACGCTACTATCGTCCCCGTCTGTCTTACATTACCTGCTTTTGGGTTGCCTGCTATGGATTCGGCAAATGCCTTATGCGATTCAACAATACCCTCAATTTTACCTGCTGTCTTCTCTTGTTCAAATACTTCCAGAGAAGCTACCGCAGCTGCACAGGCCAATGGGTTAGCGGTATAGCTGTGTCCATGGAACAACATCTTCATTTTGTCGGCACTTAAAAATGCCTCGTATATCTTTTGTGTGCTGCTCGTCACGCCCAGCGGAATAAAGCCTCCCGTAATTCCTTTAGAGAAGCACATGATATCCGGCTTGTGGTTTAGGTAGTCGCAGGCAAACATCTTACCCGTCCTGCCAAATCCTGTAAACACTTCATCTGCTATGCATATTACTTCCTGCTCTTGCGCCAATCCTATCAGCTGGTCCAGTATATCCGGCCTGTACATCAGCATGCCTGCAGAGCCCAGAACCAATGGCTCAAATATAAATCCTGCTATATCACCGCTACCAAGCGCTTTTTTGAATTGTTGCAGACATGTTTCCTCATTGCCGGGTGTAGGTGTATCTACAAAGGCTACATCGAATAGCAGCGAATGGAATGGTTGTGTAAAAACACCCCGGGCGCTCACGCTCATGCTGCCAAATGTATCGCCATGGTACGCATCCCTGAAAGCAATAAATGTTCTGCGTTTTTCGCCCTTATTGTCAAAATACTGCAAGGCCATTTTCAAGGCGGCCTCCACCGCAGTAGAACCATTATCGCTATAGAAGATCCGCGCCTGATTGTCCGGCAGGTGTGGTAACAGCATTTCGGCCAGCCTCACAGCAGGTTCATGCGAAAATCCTGCAAATATTACCTGCTCCAGTTCCCTGGCCTGCCTGGCTATGGCTTCTGCTATATAGGGGTGTGCATGGCCGTGCAGGTTTACCCACCAGCTGCTTACCGCGTCTATGTATTCCTTGCCATCTTCACCGTATAGCATTGTGCCTTTGCCCCGTTGTATGCCTATAGCATCAGCGGCAGTGTGCATCTGCGTATAGGGGTGCCATATATATTGTTTATCGCGTTCAGTTATCGACATTCGGCTTTTTTTAGAAACTGTTCTCGCATTTATTTGCAATTTGCAATGACAAAACAAGGAAGTTTAAGCAACTTAAGGAACTAAAAAAGCTGGATAGAAAATGGGCGATTATTTGATAAGGAATGCAAAGGTTGTAACCGATGGTAGGATTATTGAGGCAAATGTCCTCATAAAGGGCGAGCGCATAGAGCGTATAGACCCGGGTTTTGATGTTAAGCATAAGATAACGGAAATAGATGCACAGGGAAAGCACCTGATGCCGGGTGTTATAGATGATCAGGTGCACTTCCGCGAGCCAGGGCTTACGCACAAAGCTAATATCCACTCCGAGGCACGCGCCGCCGTGGCAGGTGGCACTACTTCCTTTATGGAGATGCCAAACGTAAAGCCGGAGACGCTTACACAGCAATTGCTGGAAGAGAAATATGAAATAGCAGGCCGTACTTCCCTGGCCAATCACTCATTTTATATGGGTGTCAGCAATGATAACTACGAAGAGGTAATGAAAACGCCGCTAAACAATGTTTGCGGCATCAAAATTTTCATGGGCAGCAGCACGGGCAATATGCTGGTAGATAGGCCGGACGTATTGCAAAAGATATTCGCAAATACACCACACCTGATTGCCACACACTGCGAGCACGAGGCTACTATCAAGGCGCGTAAGGAGCAATACGAGCGCGAGTATGGCGACAGGCTCAATGCTTCTTTTCATCCGCTTATCCGCAACGAGGAGGCTTGTTACCTTTCTTCCTCTTTTGCTGTACAGCTGGCTAAGCAAAACAATACCCGCCTGCATGTATTGCACATTTCCACGGCAAAGGAGCTGGAGCTTTTTACCAATACGATAGACCTGAAAAATAAGAGAATTACCTCAGAGGCATGTGTGCACCACCTGTGGTTCGATGCAGATGATTATGACCGTTGGGGCAACCTGATAAAATGCAATCCTGCTATCAAGGCAAAAGAAAACAAGGCCGCTATCCTTGCGGCTTTACTGGATAACCGTATAGATGTTATTGCTACCGACCATGCGCCACATACCAAAGAGGAAAAGGCATTACCATACAAGGATGCGCCTGCTGGTCTGCCTCTGGTTCAGCATTCACTCAACATGATGCTCGATTTTTACCACGATGGAAAAATAAGCCTGGAGCGCATTGCAGAAAAAATGAGCCATGCCGTTGCAGAGTGCTTCCTTATAAAGGACCGTGGCTATATCCGCGAAGGTTATTTTGCTGATCTGGCTTTGCTGGATATCAACAAAACCTGGGTGGTGAAAGAAGATAATATCTATTACAAATGTGGCTGGAGCCCTATGGATGGTTATGAGTTCAAAGGCACGGTAGAAAAAACATTTGTAAGCGGCCACCTGGCTTACGATAATGGAACCTTCGATGAAAGTATAAAAGGCAAGCGGCTGTTGTTCAATAAGTAATTTATGAGGAGGTTTCTGCTGTTTTCTTTATTCCTTGCTTTCGCCTTTTCCAGCTTTGCTGAAAAGGTAGATTTTAGTTGCACCATTGCCAATGGCGAATCGCTCGAAGGTAAGCTTGCTGTGCTGTATCGTTTCCATGGTCAGTATTTCACTGCCGCAGATACTTTTGTGGTGAAGAATAAAGAGTTTAAGGGCGTTGTTGAGGTTAAGGAGGCGGGATTGTATAGGTTGCAGGTAGATACGTTCCCGTTTTTAGAAATTATATTATCTCCAAAAGAAAAAAGTCCTGCTTTTTCTACATCTCTTACGCAATTGGCAAAGGGCTATTTTGAGTTTTCCGCCAGCCCGGAAAATACCTGCTACCGCAAATTGATTATAGAGAAAAGACGCTTCGATATGTTCCAGAATGATTGGGCAGTTNNGGGTTACCTCTCGCAATGGGATAAGCAGTTTGAGGCAAAATCAAAGACGCTGGATAAAGAACTGCTGACTTTTTCGCGCCTACTGAATGCAAAGCTGGATAGTGTTAAGGTGTCCTATTCCAATACCGTATGTGCTACATCATTTGCACCGCTGCTGGCTATTCCGCTAAAGGAGAACAATAAAACTACAGATGCTGAGTATGACACAGAGTTGGCCTACTATCACGACCATTACCTGGATGGTATCAATTTCAATGATTCATCGATACTCAATTTTCCTGCCTTTCAGGAGCGCTTGCAAACCTATCAGTTCAATTATGTGGATCAGTCAGATGCAGGCCAGGCTTATTTTGTAGAGCGTCTTTTCGATGGCCGTGCATTTCATTCTGTCGTTCGCAATGAGCTTACAGAACAGTTGCTGGAAGACTTCATAGGCAAAAGCTTTTCTGTAGCATTGGAGAAACTGCTTACACTTGCTTATGATAATTGCAGCGATGCAGCTACCGGGGTCAGTAAAAAAATGATGGAGAGCATCAAGAAGCTAAGCTATGGCTCCTTTGCGCCTGAGCTTAATTTTGAGACTTCAAATGGTTCTCCATTATCATTGCAAAAAACTGCTCAGGGCAATAAGCTTACCCTACTTGTTTTTTACTCCACATCATGCTACCACTGCGGTCAGTTGTTACCGGAGGTTCAGCAGTTATACAACCAATATCACGATAAGGGCTTCGAGGTATATGCGGTTTGCATCAACTCTTCTCCCGGCGATTGGCAAGCCTACAATGTAAGCCATGGTTATACATGGAAAAACGTATTTGCCAAAAGTCCTGCTTATGAGAAGGCGGTAGAGGATTATGTGATTGTAGGTACACCTACTTTCGTTACTATCGATGGTAAGGGTAAGATTCTCAATCGTTTCAACGACGTACCGGGCATAGCAGCGCTCTTAGGTAGATTGTAATTTTTAACACTCGCATATACAACTTTGGTTATATGCTTTCGTAATAGAAAGCAGACACACGAAGTATGATGAATTTGAAGCGCATTTTTCCTTTTTTATTGGGTATTTTATTGATGAGCGGATGTAGTAAAAATGAAACGCCCTTCGAGCTGTATTTCTTTACTTCCGACCGTCAATTGGCTCCCTTGTATATCGTAAATGGGAATGACTATGTAAGCCCTGTTTACCTGAAAAAAGGTGAAACGTACATCAGCGATACAGCTACCAATAAGCTGATTACAATGGAGCGCAACGCCCGCATAGATGCAGTGGATGCCAAGGGTCAGATTATTACCACTATTAAGCTAACGCTGAATGAAGACGGTTCACACAAGGCTTCCGGTGGCGGATATGTAAACTATGAAATTAAGGTAATAGATAAGTATAAACTGGTAATCGATTACACCCACCAGTTTTAATAGCCGTATTTTTCCTTCCACCAGGCTTTCAGTTGTTTCCTGATATCGTTTTCCCGCGCATTGTTTCCCGGGTCATAAAATTTTGTTCCTTTTATCTTTTCAGGCAGCAGTTCCTGCTCCATAAAGTTCCCTTCAAATGAGTGGGAGTATTTATAGTCTTTGCCATAGTCCAGTTGCTTCATCAGCTTGGTAGGCGCATTCCTTATGTTCAGTGGCACTGGCAGGTCACCTGTTTGTTTTACGGCAGCCTGTGCAGCGCGTATGGCGGTGTACGATGCATTTGACTTGGCCGAGGTAGCCAGGTATATCACGGTCTGCGATAGTATCAGGTCGCACTCCGGGTAGCCTATCATGGTTACTGCTTGAAAGCAGGATGTAGCCAGCAGCAGCGCATTCGGGTTGGCATTGCCGATGTCTTCGCTCGATAGTATCAGCATCCTCCTGGCTATGAATTTTGGGTCTTCGCCACCTTCTATCATACGCGCCAGGTAGTACAGTGCTGCATTCGGGTCACTGCCCCTTATCGATTTTATAAAGGCAGAAATAATGTCGTAATGCTGCTCGCCCGATTTGTCGTAGATGGCAATCTTTTGCTGTACTATTTTTTCTACCAGTGCATTATTTATCATGCCGCCTTTGGATAGGGCAGAGGCTACCAGTTCCAGCACGTTCAGCAGCTTGCGTGCATCGCCACCGCTAAAGCGGAGCAGGGCTTCTGTTTCTTCCACTTTCAGGTGAAGTTCCCTTAGTATTTCATCCTCGGCTATGGCACGTTGTATCAGTGTCTCCAGGTCATCGCGCTCCAGGGGTTTCAGTATGTACGTCTGGCAGCGGGATAAAAGAGCCGCTATTACCTCAAAAGATGGGTTTTCGGTAGTGGCGCCTATCAGGGTTATAGTTCCTTTCTCTACTGCGCCTAAAAGAGCGTCCTGCTGCGATTTGTTGAAACGGTGTATCTCATCTATGAACAGTATCGCCTTGCCTTCTGCATTGGCGCGTTCTATCACGGCACGTACTTCCTTTACCCCGCTATCTATGGCGCTTAGTTGAAAAAAAGGCATCTGCATCTGCTCAGCTATAAACCGTGCAAGCGATGTTTTGCCTATGCCAGGTGCTCCCCAGAATAGTAGCGATGGAATGGTTTTCGCTTCTATCAGCTTGCGCAGTATCATGCCGTCGCCCAGCAGGTGCTGCTGGCCTACAAATTTGTCTAAACTATCGGGGCGCATGCGCTCCGGCAATGGTATTTGCTGCATAAATCGTTCCTCTTATTGTTTTCGCTTAATCGCTAAAACTTCTAAAGACAACCCGAAATTAGAGATAAATGTTGTGCCATAAACCCTAATTTAGCCACATGGCACATTATGTAAATAACAACCTGCTCCGCGATGAGCATATCGTGTTCGAAACCACATACCACTGGATTATATTCTTTGAGCTGAAATCTATCTTCACGCTCTTCATATCGCCTATTCTAAGGCGATGGAGCGATGAGTTTGTTGTTACCAATAAGCGCATTGTAGTTAAAACTGGCATTATTTCCCGCTATACTTTCGAAATGAACCTGAATAAGGTGGAAACAGTAAATGTCGACCAAAGTATTTTCGGCCGCATATTCGGTTATGGCACTATCATCATTATCGGTACAGGTGGTACACGCGAAACCTTCGCCACTATAGCTAAACCATTAGAGTTCCGCCGCAATTTTCAGGAAGTAAGCTCCTGATCTGCCCTTTCAGCTTCCATGATGTTAACGTACAGGTCTACACCTTCCTCCAGCGAGGTGAAGGGCTTGGTATATCCTGCATTGCGTAGCTTGCCCATCTCTGCCTGGGTATAGTATTGGTACCTGTCTCGTATATCCTGTGGTATATCCCTGTAGCTTATTTGCTCAGGTAAGTCTAGGGTATTGAATATTCCTTTTGCCAGATCATTGAATGTCCTGGCCTGCCCACTACCCAGGTTATAAATGCCGGATGCTTTACGGTTGTTGTAAAAGAAAAGGCATACTTCTACTACATCATCTACATATACAAAATCGCGTAGCTGTTCCCCGTCTTTAAAATCCTCTCTATGGCTTTTAAACAATGTGGTACTGCCGGTCGCTTTTATCTGGTTGTATGCATGGAATACCACGCTGGCCATACGCTGCTTGTGCGTTTCATTAGGGCCGTAAACGTTAAAGAATTTCAGCCCTGCCCAAAATGGTGGAAAGGCCGGCTGCTCCATTACATGCATGTCAAACAACTGCTTGCTCAAACCATAAGGGTTCAATGGTTTCAGGTCGGGTATCAGTTCATCATTATCATCAAAGCCCATGTTCCCGTCACCGTAGGTGGCTGCAGAAGATGCGTAGAGAAACGGAATGCCCTTTGCCACACACTGCTCCCACAATACTTTGGTGTAGGATGTATTAAGTGAATCAAGTACGCGGAAATTGAATTCTGTGGTGTCTGTCCTGGCACCCAGGTGAAATATAAAATCTACCTCATCGCTGTTTTCTGCCAGCCATTCAGGGAACTCATCGCGGCTCATTCTTTCAGCCTCAAGGTTATCCAGGTATGGCTCGCGCTCACTTCGGGTAAAGTCATCTACCAGCATCAGCGGGCCAATATTTTCCCTGCCCAGCCGCTGTGCCAGATTGCTACCTATAAAGCCATAGGCTCCTGTTACCACCACATATTTATTCATACCCTGTATCCTTTCTGCTTATCGTTGTATCACTATCTGTTTGCGCTCGGTATATCCTGTTGCGCGCAGCAGTAATACATAGTTGCCATTGGCTACCCCGCTTACATCTATAGTATTGGTGGTTATGGTTTTTTGCTCCTCTATTACTTTGCCGGTCAGGTCTGTAAGCATATATGCACCACCCACTTTATCCTGCTCTATGTATATCACGTTTTGCGCTGGATTAGGGTAGGCTTTCAGTTCCTTCATTTGCGACTCCTGTATGCCAAGCGGTGTGCCGGCTACCTGTACAGAGTCTATATCCATGTAGTAGCTGCCACTTCCCCTGCTGCACCGGAACTTGATGTACACATAATTTCCATCGTAGTCGGTCAGGTATTTCTGTACCACCTTGAAATTCAGGTTGGGCTTATGTACTGCAGAGTCTATCAGGTATAGCGAGGTAAAGTTGATACTATCGGTAGAAACAAATACTTCCAGCTCATCACCTTTCACAGGCAATTTTGGCTCCGATGGGTAGATGTTATCCGACACCCATCTGTAAAAAAACAGCAGGTAGGATTTTGCATTAACGGGTCCCACTTTTGGTGTTATGATTGAGTCTTGCTGGTTACTGCTTTTCAGCCACGATGCCAATCCTTTTTCATCATCAAGGCCGTGGTAGCCGCGCACTGGTATATCACCTACATAGCCCGGTGGCACTTGGCCGCTTGGCACACCGCTGAATCCATCTCTGAATGGGTATTGAGCAAATGCTGTGGCACTTATGCAGACAAGCAGCAAAGGCAAAATCTTCTTTAGTATTTGTTTCATCATACTGTATGGTAGGTACGAATTTACAGTTTTTAGCGGATGCTGTTGTGCCGGTTATTTACCCGCACTTTTAGGAAACCACGGTATCAGCGCACTTGTAGCTTTTTCATACAGGTGATAGTTCTTTTTAGATGCCCTGTTTTTGGCTTCCATCATTGGTATGCTGGCTCCGGAGAACATGGCCAGCATGGCCACCCAGCCTATACCTGTATACCAGTAGTCTGTGCTTGCGCTCATTGCCATTACCCATATCGAAAACCAGAATAGTATTTCGCCAAAGTAGTTCGGGTGCCTGCTGTACTTCCATAGGCCTGTGTTGATAAATGTTCCTTTCGCTGCGGTCTTTTTAAAAGTGCGCATCTGCTCATCAGAAACATATTCAATTATACTGGCCACAATGCATAGCACAAAACCCAGGATGAATACAGGGGATATTTCAACTGTCTGTTGCATGAAGTAATAAACGGGTATCATTCCCAGGAAAACCATGATGGTTGGGAAAAGGTGAATGCCGCCCAGATTGGTAAGCCAGTATAGTCCGGGGTTCTTCTCTTTTAGCATGGTGTAGCGCCAATCCTGATGGCTTAGTCCGCTCCATCCTTTTATCCAGTTCAGGGTCAGGCGTATAGCCCATACCCATATCCCGGCATGTAAAAGCAATGCTGCTGTATTAAGCTCCGCCATACCTTCATTTTGCCAGTAGATAGCTATGGCAGGTGGTATCACACTCCAGTAGGGGTCATACATGCTGGCATTGCCAAAAAGCAGGCTAAAGGCATATACTACCAAAGTGGCTATCACATCTGCTATCAATGCTTTGTAGAGAGTGGAAAGGTCGGCAGGTAGCAGTGCTACTGTACCGATTGCTGCTAAAAATGCAAGTGCATAAACCCCGGTGCATATCAACAGCGATATGTTTTTTGAATAATGTCTCATGTTCTGTTTCTGTCTTTATAACTGATTCCGAAAGTAAAGGTTTATTTGAACCTGCATAAAAGCAAAAGGGCCATACCCGGAGGTACAGCCCTTAGCCTTATTGAACTGAACGTTAAAAGTTATTCAACAATCAACTTGCCTTTTCCAAGCGAAGCACCTTGTTGTTTTATCTCGTATATGTAAACACCTGCAGACATATTGTCCCTGTTTACAGTAAATGTGTTGTTGTCTGTAGTTTGGTTGGCCACTATCCTGCCCATAGCATCCATTACTTGCAATGAAAGAATACCACTTGCGTCTTTCACGCTTATTTTGGTATAGCTGCTCATTGGGTTTGGAGCTACCGTTATTGTAGTAGCATTCGCGATATCAGTTATGCTTAGTGCAAAGTCTATTGTATTTTCTGTTGTATTGGTTACAATAGCTGTGTTAAAGTCAAAATAGATATGTGCTGTATTTTGTATCTGCGCGCCTTCTGCAAGTCCTGCTTTAGGTTTTATAGTGTATGATACAAAACCGTGGCTGGCTTCTTCATTAGCACCGCTATCCGGCAACATGATATTGCTGAATTTGAAATTCAATTTACCATCTGTAAGGCTAACGTTACAGTCGTGGCTTGTTTGTTTCATGCTGAAGGTAGTCCAGTCAAGATTGTCAGAAAGTGTATCAGCTATTACCACGTTTACCGCAGGTGCTGTACCTGTGTTCTGGAATCTTACTGTGTATGTAAGGAACGGTTGGTTTTTTGCAATTGCGCCTGTAGGAGACACCGCTTTGTCGTTAGGGTCATAAGAGCCTACTACGGTTTGGTGTGTGGTATCTACGTTGTTGTTCAGGTTGCCATCTGTGCAGCCACCGTTACCGTTAAACTCTACCAGGCTGAATATAGGCGTGCCTAATTGCAGCGTTGTAGGAGTGTTTAGTTTCAATGTAAACGATTTGTATCCACCTGCAGGTACACCTGATACATTCCATGTTGCCGTTTTAGCAGTGTTATCAAATGCGGTGGCAGCAGGCGTGCTGAACTGATATGTCAAAGCATTGTCGAAGTTGAATGTCAATACACCCGCAGCAGCAGATGCACCCGCATTGAACACACGTACATAATAGATAGCAGTAAAGCCCGGTGTAACTGTAGAATAAGGTACTACTTCTACGCTAAGGTCACATGTGCCAGGTGCTACATAGATACCGAAGTTGTTATTGCTATAGTTTGCACCTATGGTAGTAGCTGCAAGGCTTATAGAAGTGGGGTTGGTAGTATAGCCCGCATAAGGCGCAGATGGTGTACAGGTGATTGTTTTGGTTCCAACAGTTGATTGGAATACATACCTGCCTGTGCTATTGGTAAATGCCGTTTGTCCGCCTAACGATACCGGTTGATTTGCTACACCCAGTTCTCCTGCATCTTTTATGCCGTTGTTATTTACATCCAGGTATACATACCCTGTAATTTCTACATTTTGGTTCTGGTATCCGAAGTTCAAACCACAAAGTGATTGCCCTCCTGTTAATGTTACCTGGTAGCAACTGATGGAATCGTTATTCAAAGGAATAGTTGGTGTCCAGTTGTATTGTGCGTTGCTTAGGTAAGCGCATACGCTTATTGTACCTGAAGATACTGGTATGGAAAACTTGCCAAATGAATCTGTATAAACGTACTGGTTGCCTGCATATATGTAAGCTCTAAGGCCACCTTCGCCCGGGTCCTGGGTGCCGTTTCCATTTATGTCATTAAATACAGTGCCGCAAATAGTATCTGTCAGTGGGGCTTGTACCAAAAAGTCCTGTAGTCCTGTACATCCTTTAGCATCTGTCACTGTTACAATGTAGGCACCTGATGATGGATTGGTAAGCGTAGCAGAAGTGCTGCCGGTATTCCACAAGTAGGTATAAGGTGCAGTTCCGCCTGTGGCTGTTGCTGTAATTCCATTAGCAGTGGATGCAATAGAAACGGAAAGGAAGCATCCTGATACGGTTATTGTCTGGCAAAACGAATCTATGCACGACGTATTGTTGGTTTGGAATACTTTATGGCATACAGTGTAAGTACCGCTCTGCGTATATCGGTGATCAGGATTTGCTCCGGTGCTGGATGTGCCGTCGCCAAAATTCCAGTAGTGCGTATATCCTGTTGCTCCGCTGGAGTAAAATAAGAATAATGAGCCTGAGTCTGTGTACTGAAATCCAGCATTTGCATTACAGCTTGAAGGTTGGAAAGTTATCGTTTTGCACAAAGAATCAGTACATGTGGTGCCATCTATTTTTGATACAAGGCATACATTAAGGTTGCCACTCAGCGTATTATTCTGGTAGGTAAAGCTGCAGTTGCTTCCATTGCATTGTCCAAGTAAAACCCCACCGGCGTACCATTTATTTATTACTACAGTGCCTGGCGTAACAAAAGTATCATGGGCCGTGAAAATATAAATGTTATTCTGTTGGGTATAGCTATAATACGCCTCCAAGTCACAGGTGCCTACTATCGTAATGGTTTTACATTCTGTTTTAGTGCAGCCGACGCCATCTGTTACCGTAACACATGCTGTATATGCGCCATTGTTGGCATACTGGTGTGTAGGGCTTGCAGCTGTTGATGTACTGCCGTCGCCAAAACTCCATGTATAAGAGAGTGGTGGCGAATTGCTGGAGAAGCTGCTGGTAAATGCTGTGGAGAATCCTTGAGTAGTTGCTACATAAGAACCTGTAACATTATTACAGGTTTTAATTACCGTCCTACACATATAATCCGTGCATGTTGCAGCACTGAATGAATCTCTTGATGTTATTACAAGGCATACCTGGTAGGTATCCGCTACAGCATAGTTGTGTTGGGGATTAACCGCATCACTACTGTCTCCATCGCCAAAATGCCACTTGTAATTGGTTATGTAATATCCGCTTGTGGTATAAGAGGAGTCGCCAAAAATGGTTACCCCGTTTGGATTGGTGTAATACACAAAGTCTGCATTACAATAGACCTGTGCTTGTATACTGTTTGCCATCCATGCCATAAGGGCAAGCAGTAAATAATGTTTAAACTTTTTCATACTTAATAATTTAAAAGTGATGTTCAATCAATTTTGGCTTTGACAATACAAATCTAATCAGCCTGAAACTTAATCTGTTTATATACTGTTTCTATTCTTACTTACTCAAAATGATATTTTTGGAAGCTTTTATTTACTTTCAGAAACCTTTAGCTTATTGTTTAGCCAGTTCCTGTAGTTCAGTAGTTCGCTTTCTTCTCCCTCCACTCCCAAGGTATTTTCTGCAAATTTCTGTATCATTTTAATGTCTTTTTGTGTTGTCTTCCACCCGGGATTATTGCTCATTATCTCGAGTATTTTCAGAAATTGCTTATCCCTCCCATTTTGCCTTTGGTTAAGTGGAGTGGTGAAATCTTTTCTTACCTGCCCAAGTCTTTTGTTGAATGAATTTATATCGCCTAATTCATGCTCCATAATCATTTCTGCCACCACTACTTTCAGCTTAAAGCTGTCTGAGGCATTTTTGTAGCTGTCATTTACATATAGCCTTATCAGTTGTTTTATGGCATCATTAAATTTCTTTTGCTCAAACAAAAGCGTGGCTTTGTTCAGTAGTATGAACTGCTCATAATAACTGTTTTTCAAATGCTTCATTACCTTATCCAGGTCGTCCAGTGCTTTTATGGCATTGGTTATATTGGTTGCAGCGTAGTTTATGTACAGCGTATTATAGTAATAGAATACATACTTGGCATAATGTAGCTGCTGGTAAGCTTGTATTTCTATACCAAGTTGTTTTGCCACATCCAGCGATTCAGTGTATTTCTCATTTTTGAACAGGGCATTGGCCAGATACACCATCATCTGCAGCTTTGTATCGTGATTGTTTTTGTCAAACCAACCCTCGTCCTCAAAAGCCTGAATAGTTATTACCATGTAGCGCTCCAGTTGCTTATAATTATGCGTTTGCAAAAATTGCTGGCTTACTACACGATACAGTCTTGTCTGGAAACTCTTACTCTTACGCAGGGAAGCATCCCCGCCAAACTCTTTTATGGTAGTCTCCAGCATTTGCAGCACTGCGGTGGGCTTACGTTCAAAGGTCTGTGTGGTCTTTAGTCTATATGACACTGCCGCCAGGGTTTGGTCTATTGCCCTTATCCTGTTTAGTTTTTCTGCATTTTCTATCTGCTTGCGTATATATTCTTCAGGACTTATTTCAGCAGTATTGTTAGATAACTTTATATAGGAGGAGTAGATGATGTCCAGCAGCTCAAAGTTCTCTGTTGCCAAAGCTTTCCGCTCGGCGCGCTTCAGGTAGAACATCGCTACTTTCTGGTTGTTCCGTGTTACAAATATTTGGTAAAGGGATAATTGCAATAGAAGGTAATTAGTATCGCTTTTATCTGTATGCATATTGGTCAGGTTACTGCCCAGGTCTTCCAGTAGCCGGTTCTTTAATCTGTAGAAAGAATTTTTATCGGTTCCCGTATAGAGTTTTTTGAAGATGAATTCTTCTTTGTATGCCTCTCCTGATTTGCGCATGTAGTCAAAAAGGTATTCATCTTTGCGGTCACCCGAAAGCGAAATCCTGTTTAGGTATAGCTTAAAATAGCGCACCTCTTCTTTAGTAAGTGAGGTTATTACCTGGTTCAATATGTCCATATTTCAAAAATAGCCTATTTTTGGATACGTAAGATTTTAGGAGCAAAGTTGTTTGTGTTAAACAACCAATATATACTTTCGACCTACTTCTTATTAAACGGACATAAATGAAACGACTGCTCTACCTCTTTGTATTATTCACCTTTACTAAGTCCTTTGCCGGCGATGGGCTTAAGTTTGTTGTTGATCCGGATAGTGCGTCCACAAAGCTGAGATATAGTTACGGTGATTCGCTGGTTTATCAGGTGAGCTTAATTAATGAAGACACATTTGCCTATTCGGGCTTGCTATATGCAGGTTTTAGCCCTGGTGATGGATTGGTAACAGACTCTGTTTTGATAGGGAATGTGCAGATAGGAGGGTCAGATACAGTGCCATTTACTATTCAGATACCTGTTACCCCGCAGCATTTTAAGTCAGGCCCCGAGGTTGTGGTAGTATGGCCTATCATTGGAGTCGATAAGGGAAGGGATTTTATAGATTTCATATTTGTAGATGATGTGCTGGGAGTGAATGAAACAAATGCCTTATCAGTTCCGGCTATAGAAGGAGCCCTTTTAAGTTTTAGGGATTATGCTAAAAATGAACCTAAGCACGTAAGAATTATGAATAGTTTGGGTGGCTTGGTATATGAATCGATGGAGCAGGCCAATGAGCTACAATTACCTGTCTTATCAAAAGGTGTTTATTTCGTTGAAGTAAGTAGCAGGGATTATAAAACTTCGGTTTTGAAGTTTATCAGATAATTTGAAAGCAAATACTGCGTTATATTGCAGTATGCATGAGTTAGAACCATTTTACAACTGGCGCGATTATTACATAGCATCAGAAGATAAGCTGTCTCCTTTTTATGGAAGGGATTACAGCCAGTTTAACTATTCACAGAAAATATACAATTACTACATCCACCCTCAGTGGGATTACTTTGGTGCAGATACGCTTTACTGCAAGATTCTGTATGTAAACTATGAGCAGCAGATAGCGGTGATAGAATTTATTGGTGAGTGGAATGATCTGGTGCACAATGATATTATGTTTCTGAAACGCGATATCATAGACCGAATGATGTTGCATGGCATTTCCAAATTTGTTTTGATTGGGGAGAATGTTCTCAATTTCCATACATCAGATGATTCTTATTATGAGGAATGGAGCGAGGAGGTACAGGATGAGGAAGGATGGATCGTGGGCCTGAATTTCAATAAGCATGTAATAGAAGAAATGCGCCGTGGAGGCTTGCACTACCACATGAATATAGGGGAGAACTACAACGAAATAGAGTGGCGCAAGCAAAAACCGGAGCATATACTACCACTGATAGAGCAACTGTTGCTGAGATCCCTTAACTAATCTTTAACCTTATACATAGTTGATTTAGTGTCATATACCTGCATATTTGCCACGTTAATTTCTATATGCACCTTATTTTAATTGTACTACTGCTTATCTTTTCCTTATGCGATGCCGGAGCTGCGGAGAGCGTTCCTGTCGGTGTTGTGTCCGGTACTTTGATAGATTCTACCACCCGGCAACCTATTTCCTTTGTTTACGCTTCGCTTACGCCCAAGGTGGGCAGTAATGCATATACTGCACTGACTGATGATAATGGTGCGTTCGAGTTTAAGCAGTTACCTGCAGGCACCTATCTGCTCAATTTTTCATCGGTAGGTTACAATAAGAAACCTGATATAGTGGTAGAGATAGCGGATAAGTCAATGCACGTAAAGCTGCCGCAGGTAACATTAACACCTACTACTGTAATACTTAAGGAAACAGAGGTTGTAGCGGCAAAATCTGCTGTGAAAGTAGAGGCTGGTAAAATGACCTTTGATACTGAAAAGAACGTGATAAACCAAAGTGGAACAGCTATAGAAGTATTGCAAAATATACCGACTGTAACTGTGGACCAAAATGGAAATACTTCGGTAAAAGGTAAAAGTGGCGTTCGTTTTCTTATTGATGGAAAACCGGCACCTGCATCTTTTTCAGATCCTGCGAACTTTCTTAAATCTATTCCTGCCTCTAGTATTGCCAACATAGAGTTGATTACGAATCCAGGTGCCAAGTATGATGCTGCGGGTTCAGCAGCCATTATCAATATCAAGCTAAAGAAGAATAAGAATACAGGTACCAATGGTTCGGTGAGCGGAAGTATAGGGACACTTTTTAATAAGTATAACCTGAATACTACGCTTAATCACAGGAACAAATTCGTAAACGTATTTGGCAACTATTCCTTTTCCTCCAATGTGTTTCGCCCTAAGTGGGAAGAAACACGCTGGATGCATTTCCGCAATGAGCAATACTACTTTTACAACCTGAACAAGGGTGTAGATCACGACCAGAACCATTCCGTGAAGGTAGGTATAGATGGATATCTTAAGCAAGGCCATACATTATCATTCACCTCTACGATAAATGTGGCGGATGGCAATGCTCCATGGAAAACGTTGAATGAGCGCTACAGTAATTCAGATATACTTGAGTCTGTATCATATACTAATTCACATTATAAGAGCAGAAACATCAACGCCTTCAATATATTAAGCTACCAGTATGAGCAGGACTCCGGAAAGATAAAATGGACAGCTGATGTGATGCACACACACTTTATACGAAATAGCGACAATGATATCAGGGGTACATTTTTTGACGCGTTTGAAAATGAGGATACATCAAAGGCAACTATTACCCGCAATCAATTCCAGACAACTGTAGACAATTTTACTGCGCAAACCGATGGCGATATTAAGTTTGGTGGCAATGCTGGCTCTATGCAGATTGGCTTAAAGAATGAGACTAACCTAAGCAGGAATGATAACAATACTACTAAAACAAAGAACGGAGTGAAGTCTCAGGATACTGCAAGCTATTTGTTTAAATACTATGAGAATATCGCAGCAGTTTACTTTACTTACAGCAATCAGTTTGGCAAGGTGGGTATTAACATAGGCTGTAGGGGAGAACATACCTATGTCACCTCGCCTACTACTTCAGTCCGTCAAAACTATGTAAGTTTCTTCCCCAATACTTCCATTAGTATAGAGGCTAAGCATGATCAATCTTTTGCTCTTGCCTTTAGCAGGCGAATTGACAGACCCAACTTTTATCAGCTCAATAATTTCAGGACGCAGTACGATCAGTACACCCAAGAGGAAGGCAACCCCAATCTCAGGCCACAGTTTAGCTATATAGCCTCGTTTGACTATAGTAAGCAGATAAAAATCGGCTCCATATATTCATCCGTTTCTACCAATCTTACAAATGCATTGATGGAACAAATATCTTTTGTGGATGAGAGTGGGATTATGCACTTGAAATGGGTGAACGCAGGATCTTACAATACGCTTAGCTTTGATTTGGGTACAAATATCCAGGTAAAGAAATTCTGGTCATTCTCATTGAATACAAACTATAATCATTCTTTTTTTAATGCCAACCTGGGCGATACTATTATTAAGAAAAACGGAGGGGTATTCTCTTTGTACACCAATCATACATTCAATCTCCCGCTTAGTTTCAAGATTCAACTTCAGGGAAATTTTAATACAGGGTATGTATTTGTACAGGGTATTTCTAAGCCGGGCGGACAGCTGGATGTTACAGTTTCAAAAAGCTTTTTAAAGGATAAGCTTACCCTGTCGGTTAGCTGTCGCGATGTGTTCAATACCAATTGGTGGAAAGGTGAATCAGCCAGTCCTTCGTTTAATAACAAAGGGCTATGGAAACCCGAATCAAGGATAGGTTATCTTACCTTATCATACAGGTTTGGTAGTATGGATGGTAGCAAATCCAGGCGCACTGTACAGAATAATCGTTTGGGTGGTGGTGGTGGCCGTTAGGCTATTGAAAAGAGATATATGGCAGTAATTTATTAAAGAGCTCATCATCTGCTATGGCGTCTTTTAGCTCCGTACTATTCTTAATCCTGCCATTAGTGGATTTGTATTCAACGATACTTTTTAGCACGGCTTTGGTACAGTACGGGTGATTGGCTAGATCAATATTGGTGCCATTCACAGCAATTTTTTTTATGTGACCAGGAGTAGCGGTTAGCTTGTCTTTTATTATGTCATAGGTGCTTTGCCTCAGACCCTTTATTTCTTTTATCTGCTCTACAGAGGTATAGCCACCAAGCGCCTTCCTATAGCGTACCAGATTGGCCGACAGGTATGCTGCTACCATGGGCAATGTTTCGAATGTAGCGGAGTCTGCAGTATTCAGGTCTATCTTTTCTTTTTCATATTCAGGTTTGCCGGATGGTATGTTGGCCTTTTTCTCTATGCTTACATACCCTTTCAGTCTTTCATATCCTTCTTCACCTATTATGCGTACTTTCTTTAAATCCTCTGCTGTGTAAAATACCATTCCTGCTGCCTTAATGCGCTCAATAGCCTCGGCTTGTTTGGATGAGTAACCAAGTTTTCCCCATTCGGCTTTACCTATTGAGTTTGGGTCAAATTTGAATAGTTCAACAGCTGGTTTATTCGACTGCTTGCTGTAGTCTTTGTATGTTCCTTTGCTGAATGAACTGTCTGTATACAAAGGTTTTTGTTGCTGCTCTTTTGCATTGAGTATTGCAGCCAGTTTATTCGCTTCTTCCAAAAATACCTTATCGGTTACGGTAGTGGCAGGTTTAAGGTAGGGATAGGCCAGTGTGCCCGCACCTATGGCTGCGATAAGGAAAACCAGGAAGAGTACAATCTTCAACTGGTCTTTGGTAAAGTAAAATGCCTCTTTAGGAGAATCCATAGGTAATATAGCGGAGATAAAGAATTTACTATTTGCTGTAAAATGCAAACGGCATCGCAAAATTAATTGCAATGCCGTTTGGTTAACTATATGGCCCTTCTATCTTTTAAAGATGTCTTTAAGTTTATTTTCAGCATCTTTTTTAGCTTTTTCAGCTGCTGCTTTAGCTTTTGCTTCAGCATCTTTCTTTATGTGGTCAGCTTCAGCTTTTACTTTATCCTCTGCAGCTTTCTTCTGTTTGTCAAACTCTTGTGTCGCCTGTTGTTTCAGTTCTTCTGCTTTCTTTTTAGCTTCTGCTTCCAGTTTAGCTTTTTCTTCGTCAAACTTTTGTTTGGCAAGGTCTTTTACGCTTGTGCCTCCTGTACCTGCGCCTACTTTATTCAGCTTAATACTCGGTTTGCTTGCTGTACCTGTAGCTTTTAAAAAGAAACTGATAACACTCGGCATTTCAAAAGGTACTCCAGGTATTTTAGGTATCATGTTCTGTACCGAACTTACTGCGTTGCCCAGCTCGCTTTGCGGCACATCAAAACGTATGTTGTAATCAATGGTCTGGTCGAACCCGTTAGTGCCATCTACTGCTATATTATAGCTTCCCATTTTTATGTTGGTAGGCTCTACAGCTACCCTGCCGTCTTTAAATTTCAATACGGTCATTGCCTTGTTCAACTCTGGATTTTTAAGTGCAGATATCTTGGTTACTTCTGCTATCTTTTGCAGTATAGGCATGTTTACTATTCGGGCAGTTGGTATCTCTACCTTGCCATCACCTGTCAGCGATTGGTAGTTAAGGGTCATGTCGGGGTTTAGTTTACCCTCTCCCTTCATATCGCTGCTGAAGCTTCCCTGCAGGTATTTCATTACAGGTGCTACTTTCTCGCCAAAGCCTGCAAATTGTACTGTTTTCTGGAAGTCAAAATTATTGATGTCATAGGTGAAGGTAACCTCTGGTGTAGTCTTCTGGAATGTGTTATACTTTGCTGTTATGGTAGCATTACCGCCCAGTAGCTCTGCAAAAATCGGATCCAGGATTATTGCTTCATTTTTCACCAGTACATTGCCTTTTACATTTTCCAAAACGAGTTTGTCATAAAGTATTTTTCCAAATTCGCTCTTTGCCGTAAAGTCTATGTGGGCCGGTACTTTAAAGTATTCTGTTTTGCCTTCGGCTGTAGCCGCGGTAGGCTTGCTTTCCTTACTTGGCTGATTTGTACTTGGTGTTAACCATTCATTTGTATCAAACTGTTTTGATTTCAGGTTAAGTGTGCCAACCAAATCTCCTTTGTTGAAGAAATAAGGCAGGAAGTTGTCCAGTGTTCCCGTTGCCTGAAAGTCGCTTCTACCCAATACTGCACTAAGGCTGTTCAGTGTTACATTTCTTGGATTAAAGGTCAATTCCATAATAGGCACACGTACCGCCATAGGTGTTTCCTTGCTATCATATACCAGCCCCGCTATTTTTGCATTTCCGGCAGCGTTGATAGCCTCGTAACGTTTATTATTTACATCGCTCATGCGTGCGTTTATGTCAAGCTTTACATTTAGTATGCCTGCTATTGTCTTTACACCTTCCAAAGGGTAAAACTTGGGTACATTTCCCAGGTTAAGTGTACCAGCTATATTCGCTTTTACATTAGGGTCGCTTATTGGTGTTTTTACATTCAGGCTGGCGGCTATTGCATCAGCACCCAGCACCGCATTTATTTTGGGTACATCTATTACCAGTGCATCCAGCTTACCTTGTGGTTTTGTTATATCCGCTTTTGCGAATATTTTATTTACTGCTACAGGTAGCGATGGATATTGGAAGCTCGCATTTTCTACTAATAGATTTAATGCAAGTGCAGGGTAGTCTTCGCCTTCGTATTTTCCTTTTGCAAATCCGGCCAGTTTAAGTGTGCCGCTGGTTTTTATCTTGTCAAAGTCTTTTTGGTACACTGCAGGTATCATAGACAGGATGCTTTTGAATTCTGCTTGTTTAGCAGCAAATTTCACATCCAGGTTTATTGCTTCACCTATCATTTGTACAAAGCCATCAAATTTCAACCCCAATGCATTCAGGTTTATCTCATTCTCCTTAAAAGTGTATTTGCTGGCTTTGTTGTCTATGCTCAGGTCCATTTTGGCATCTACGGCTACCTTGCTCAGGTAGGGTACACCTCCGCTGCTTACGGTCAGTGCTTCTATCTTTGTTTTAGTCGCCAGGTCATATATGTCTTGTGTTACATCCCCGCTTCCTTCAAAGTTCAGGTTCTTGATGTAGGCATACATGTTACCTTTCTTATCATCATATACTATGTTGCCATTTTCTATAAAGTATTTCTTTATTTCTAAAGAGAAGTTTGTCGGCTCTGTGCTTTTGGTTTCGCCTGTGCTTTTTACTATATCCCAGTTTGCTTTGCCATCATAGTTTACCAGGGCATTTATCTTTGGTTCTGTAAGCCCCAGGCGCAGTATCTTATACTTCTCACCTTTTATCACGGTCATTATGTCCAGTGTTATGTCCAGCGACTTTATGTATGCCAGTGTATCACCTTTAAACTCCTTTACACCTACTACCGATAAGTCCTCCAACGCAAAACTGAAGTTAGGAAACGAGCGCAGTATGGAAATGTCGAAATCGCCGTAGTCAACCTTGGCATTCAGCGTTTTATTGATTTCCTCCTTTACCTTGGCGTTTATCTTATCCTTGAATATAAAGGGCAGCGCTATGGCCGTACCGATTAGCAGCACAAAAAATATAGCTATGCCTAATAAGACTTTTTTCATAACAGCTCTTTTAAATTTATTGGATGAAATGTAAGTTATATTTCCATAATCCTGATTACTACAACACTAATTATTAGCATTTGTTACGAAGTGCCTGTCAGTAAACATGTTTAGCAGGGTCTTCATCTCTTCCAGTTCATGTTCGCTCAGGTTAAAATCAATTGGCCTGCCATCCTTCAAAAGCAAGCTATCCAGATTGGGATAGCCAGAGATATTGTGGTTGTAATATTCCAGCACATCATCAATAGTTTTCATTCTGCCATCATGCATATATGGCCTGGTTAGCATGATGTTCCTTAAAGATGGCACTTTAAACTTTCCTTCATCACTACTCAATCCTGTGATGCCTTGCAGCCCCTTATCTTTTCTGATGGTAGCCATTCCATTGCTTTTAATGGCAGGTTTATCGCCATTCATCTCCCTGTCGTGGCATTGCATACAGGTTACGAAGGCGCTGATTGTATTTTTGGAAAAATTATAACCCCTGTTGCGCAGGGCTGCCTTTAAGGGTTCAGGATTGGCCTGTAGTATGGCTGAAAAGGGTTTGCCCGTGTTTTTTACTTGTTGTTTGCTATAGGTTTTTTTTGCCTGTTGCATTATTGAATCCATAGGAGAGCGGAATGAGTAGAGACTTCGTACAAACTGGCTAAGTGCCTTAGCGATCTGCACAGAATCGATATTGCTGCTGCCAAACGTTTTTTGGAACAGTAAAAGATATTCAGGTTCATTTTTTAGTTCGTTGCATAGGGCTTTTATATCCTGATTCATTTCGCCACTATTCCTGATAGGGTGCAATACCTGCTCTTCCAGTGTTGCTACCCGACCCTCCCAAAAGAAGTGGTCATTCCATGCCAGGTTCAATAGCGGCATAGTATTTCTTGGCTGAGGCATTCCTGTTTCTCCTTTGTGAAACTGAACGGTGTCAGCAAATCCAAATTCCCTTTTATGGCAGGTAGCGCAGGATATGGTATTGCCATTAGACAACAGGTTGTCGTTAAAAAGTTTTCTGCCTAATTCTATTCCAGCTTTGGTGCTTATGTTATCAGAAGGGCTTGGAGGATAGGTATCATCATTATTTAGTGGTGTTACCACTGTGAAGGAAACAAGAAGCATGAATAATGTGCAGGCAAACACTGCAAAGAGAATTTTTGGAAATTTAGGCTTGCCCCTTCTACGCTTTTCCTTCATGTTGCAAATATCGCCTGGCTGGGGCTATTTTTCTTTGTTCGTTTAGATTTTTTGATAATGCAGATACCCAATACTTAAATTTTGATGGCTTGCTTTCGCTATATTTCGCTTTTATAAACGGGGATTGTTTCTGCATGAGGTTTGGGTCTTTCATTTTTGCGGTATTTACGTTTTGCCTGCTTACCTGGCGCTGGGGTTATCAGTATGGCACTAATGATCAGGTTGAGCTTTTGCCGTATGCTTTGTTTCTTTCAGATCATTCCTTTTATCCGCACGACTTTTTTATACAAAGTCTGAATGCTAATACGCCCAATGAGCGGACGGTGATGGCTACCCTGCTTTTGCCATTTATACGGAGTATAGAGGTGTGGAATATTGTTTTGCATGTATTCTTTAGCCTGGTGCTTTTTGTTGGCTTGGACAGATTGGGAAAAATGCTGCTGACCAATGAGTGGCTGGGGAGGCTGGCGCTTATTGCGTCTTTCCTCTTCTTATATGATTATGCCCCTGGAGGGAATGAAATTTGGGTTGCTGGATTTCAGGCTGGCAGCGTGGCTTGTGCTTTAGTTCCCTGGGCTATAATTCTATTCCTCAATGCCAGGTACAATTGGTCTGCTTTGTTATTTGGCATCCTTAGCCTGATTCAGTCGCTCGACGGGCTCAATGTGTGGGCTGCTTTTAGTGTTGTTCTCTTTGTGCTCTGTGTTGCAAAAAGGGTTAAATGGATTGATTTTATTAGCTGGACTGCTATTTACCTGATCGTTGCTGCTCCTTTGTTGCTGGGTATTTTTTTAGCCAAGTCGGGTGTGCAGAGTTCATTGACAGATACAGAGGTTTTTGACATTATGTTCAAGTTCAGGCACCCTCATCACTTTATTTTTAGCACATTCTCTAAAGTACACATGCTTGTATTTTTTGTATTGAGTTTTTGTGCCCTGCTCTATTTTGCTTCAATTAATACTAAGCTATTCCTATTTGTTTTAGTCAGCCTTGGCGCCATGTTCTTTTATGCCATTGCTGTAGATTTATTTCATTTTATCCCTATTGCTAATTTTCAGGTGTATAAACTGGGGCAATGGGCAAAGTTGCTTGGGGTGTTTGCACTTATTGGTCTTCTAAAAGATTATCTCCCGGTTGATTTGGTGAAACGCAATAATGGATATGCTTTGGTAGCTTTATCATTGGTTTCGATAATATTGGTCTTAAGTCTGACGATCCTACCCGGATTGAAAAATCCTAATGCAGATTATCAGTTTCCCTGTAATAACGACGATGCGATAGCTATATGCAAAGCAATAGAGGCGAATACTTCCAAGGATGCTGTGTTTATCCAGCCTTTTGCCTTTACTGCATTGAAATGGCACGCAAAACGTAGTTCTTATGTGGAGTTTAAGGCAAACGTGCGCAATAGGGCTTTTGTAGGGCAATGGTATCAGCGCATCCAGCAGCTATATGGTGTAGACTATACCCGAAACGAAAGGGGCTTTGATATGGAAAAGAAAGCGAATAAACACTTCAATCACCTTAGTAAAGAAGAATTGCAGATCCTAAAAGGAAATGGAGTAACACATGTGCTTACCTTCCCTGATGCTATACCTCTTGGCTATACAGCGATCACTCAAAATAAATCTTATGCCGTTTTTAAATTATAATGGAAAGATAATTGATGAGGCTACGCCAATACTCACTGCAACTAACAGGGGTATTCGTTTTGGAGATGGTTTTTTTGAATCTATGGCAATGTTCAAAGGCAGGTTGGTAGCCGTTGATTATCATATCGAGCGTATACAATCCACGTATCGGACATTAGGTATGCAGTTGCCTGATGAATTTACAAAGGCATTCGTGAATCAGCAAGTAGATACCTTATCTTTTGCCAATCGCATCAGCAATGCGCGTGTCAGGATTCAGTTTTTTCGAAACGGTGGCGGGCTTTACAGGCCTGAATCGAATGAGGCATCATTTATTATCACTCAACAGGATATTTCTTATACCTCCTATCCTGCATCAGACGGTATAGAGATTGTGGTATTCGATAAGTATTATAAGCCACTGCATGCGCTAAGCGCATTGAAATCATCTAATGCTTTACTTTATGTTTTGGCTGCACAGTATGCTTTGGAAATGGATGTTCAGGACAGTATTATACTGAATGAGAAAGGCAATATTTGTGAAGTCTCAAGCTCTAATATTTTTCTTGTGCTGGGTGAAAAGTTGATTACTCCATCTGTTAGTGAAGGCTGTGTGGATGGGGTAATGAGAAAAGTAATATTGCAACTAGCGCTTGAGCTTAATCTTGAAGTATCCGAAGGGGCTATTACAGGATCGGATTTGGAATTTGCCTCAGAGGTTTTCCTTACCAACGCTACAAGAGGTGTAGTTTACGTAAGTAAATTCGGCGAAAAGGTATATGAAGTGCGTCATGCTAAGAGGCTGCTTAAAGCTCTGAATGAAGCTATTAACGGCGGAAGATTCTGATGATTTTCTTTTTATCACCTTGTTTTATATGCACTATGTAATTGCCTGATTGCAGCGTTTCTGTTCCATTCATTGATATGATTTCTATGGAGTTGAAACGCATGTTGTAGTCATTGCCCCAAACCTTTTGCCCAAGATAATTGTATATGGAAACATTGATAGGGCCATAACCTTCAGGCTTTAATAATAGGGTAGGGGTGGATGTAAATGGATTAGGGTAAATAACAGATTCCGTTGCGCTGGCAAGCTTTTCGTTATTATGTTCCTGCAGCAGTAAGAAAGCCTTATATAGATTAGGTATGCCGTATCCGAAGTTGTTATCCGGGTTGTTATACTTATGCGCGCTCTGCATCAGCACTGTCTTTATCTTAGCTGCAGAGGAGTCTTTGTATGCCTGTATCAGGCAGGCAACACCACCTGCCAGTATAGGACATGAGAATGAGGTGCCATTGCTTTTTACCAACTCACCATAAAGATTAATCAGCGAAACATCTGCGCCCTGTGCATCAAGGTCTGGTTTTATCTGCTGGCTGGCATTTGGGCCTCTGCTGCTGAATTTGGCCATTACCATGTTTTTATCTACTGCACCTACGGCTATCACATCTTTACCATCTGCCGGTGCCGATATATGGTACCATGGTTTCTCTCCCTCATTTCCTGCGCTGTTCAATACCACTATGCCTTTGCTGAATGCGATATTGGCTGCTTGCGTAATTACTGTTTTATTGCCTGTCATGTCCTCATATACATGATCGCCAAATGCAGGGCTAAATTGAGTATAGCCTAGTGATGTAGTGAACACGTCAGCGCCCAGGCTATCTGCTTTTTCTGCGGCCTCTGCCCAGTTGTACTCCTCCAGAATGTTCTCATCTGCATTGTTCTCTGTAGCAAATAGCATATAGCTGGCCTCGGGCGCAGTACCTATCAGGTCGTAGGGTCTTAGCGCAGCCATAGCTGAAAGAACCCCTGTGCCATGGTCTCCTACATTAAATACATCTTTTACTCGCTTTACATAATCGTACGTATACAGTAGTCTGTTGTCGGTAAACAGATGCCTGAATGCTCCTACAGTATCAACATGATTGAAACCATTATCGAATACAGCGATGATTATACCTTGGCCTTTGTAGCCTTTGCTATGTAGTGAGTCGACCGATAGCATGGTTGTTTGGTTTTCACCGGCACCATATTCGCTTATTGGTTCGCTCTCCGTTATTGCCGTGTATTCTGTTTCCAGTTTCTTCCAGGCATCTTTAGCCGCTACAGGTGTTATATCCAGTTGCTGCACATCCTTTACAAATGGCAACGCTTTTAGGGCATTTACCTGTGCATTGGAGCTAACTGTAGCGGTAACGCCATTAAACCATTTTAGTCTGTGTATTATGCTATCTGTATATAGTGCTACCTGTTGTATATAGATAGCATTAATTGGCTTATCGTTTTCTGTGATAGCAATACCGCATTTCTTTCTCCGCTCTACAGCCTTGGCACTAAGAAAAACCAAAGGGCGTTCTGTACTATAAGTACTGCCGGCCCGGTCTTTAAATTGTATAAAATAGACGTTTGATGGCTCGGCGCAAATACTGTCCGTGCTATATAGCAATGACACTAAAGCTAAAAGTAAAAAACGTTTCATGGTAAAGCAGGCTTTATATTTATGGATTGTGGCTGGATACCTGCCATATAACCCTTACACCTTGTGTGTTTTTCTGAGGGTTATCGAACGATGAATTCACGTCCTGCTTTTCCATTTGTACAAACTCCTTGTATATAAGTCCTACTCCTTTGGCATACATCTCTCTACTTTTCAGTAGCTCTATCAGGTTAGAATCCCCAATATGGCTTACCATCAGCGTCTTGTCAAATGTCTGGCCATTTATGGTTGCCGGTTGGTCCACATTCTGGTAGGTGTAGGTCCAATCATTCAGGTATTCAAACTGACCTGTTTTTGCAGCATATATATTTCCATCCCATGTAGCGTTTTGCCTTGGTGGGAATATGAGTTTTATAAACTTAATATCGTTTTCTATCCTTTGTATATTGGTCTGCTCCTTTATTGCATACCACACACGCTCATTTTGCCATGGGTCGTTGGCCGTTTTCCTTCTCTGGTATTCTATCCTGTACTTCAATTGGTTTTGTGCCGTGTCGAAAAATGTACCGGCGTACAACTCCTTCAACTGAAAACTAACTGAGTCTATAGCCTGTGGGTCTGCATTGCGGTAAATAATTGAGTCTACATCATATATTACATAATGTCCAGAATCCGTAGGGTAGTATTCGTAGCCATAGTCCACGGTATACTCATCCGTTTTATCCTTGCACGAGCTTATACCAAGTATAGCACAACCCATAAGACCTAATAGAAAGGACCTAATTATCAGAGAAGTTCGCATTTGCATCAATGTTATAGTTTTTCAGTATGATGCCTCCACCTATCACATCGTTGCCTTCGTAGAAAACAGCGCTTTGACCCGGTGCTATGGCACTTACCTTAGTCATAAACTCCACGGTCAACGTATCGCCCGTTTGTTCAATAATACTGCTTTCCCCTGAGTGTTTATAGCGCACTTTGGTGATAGCGGGCATTTTACTGTCTATAGAAGGATACTTGTGCATGTTCAGTTTACCCACAGTCATTGCATTTCTATCCAGTTCAGCCTCTTCGCCCAGCATTACTGTATTGGTATCCGGGAATATTTCTGTTACAAACATTGGTTTTCCCAAAGCTATACCCAATCCTTTCCTTTGGCCTATAGTGTAGAACGGGTAGCCCTCGTGCTTACCAAGTACCTTGCCGTTTTTATCTATAAAGTTGCCGCCTTTCACACGCTCTTCCAGCCCTTCGTCTTTTCTTTTCAAAAATCCCCTGTAGTTATTGTCCGGTACAAAACAGATTTCGTAGCTCTCATTTTTATTGGCCAGCTCATGGAATCCCATGTCGCGCGCCATTTGCTTAATGTCAGGCTTATGGTACTTACCTACCGGGAACATGGTGCGGCTCAGGCAGTCCTGACTAACACCCCACAGCACGTAGCTTTGGTCCTTGTTTTCGTCCAGGCCTTTAGATATTATATATCTGTCGTTCTCTGCCCTTACCTGTGCGTAGTGGCCTGTCGCGATAAACTCACAGTCCATGGCATCGGCACGCTTCAGCAATGCCTCCCACTTTATGTGCGTATTGCATAGCACACAAGGGTTTGGTGTTCTTCCGGCCATGTACTCCTCTACAAAATTGTCTATCACATGATTGCCAAACTCGTTGCGTATATCCAGTATGTAATGGTTAAATCCAAGGTCTACTGCTACCGCACGGGCATCATTTATGGAGTCCAAGCTGCAGCAGCCTGTTTCCTTCTTACTTCCGCCACTGGTAGCATAGTCCCATGTTTTCATGGTAATACCCACAACTTCGTACCCTTGCTCGTGTAGCATCACCGCTGTTACGGTGCTGTCTATACCGCCGCTCATGGCTACCAGTACTTTTCCTTTTTTGCTCATAGTGTGCAAAGATAATGATTCGGCACCAAGGGTAGATTATTGCCAAATGTTAAGTAAATGGAAGAAAACAGGTGTTAATCTAACTGTAAAACTTATTTCCTTGAATATATCCGTTCAAATTAACTTCGCCGCCAACAATCAAATCTAACGCAATGCAGTCTGTTCCAACTACTAATTTTCAGTTTCCCGGCCAGGAAAGTGTCTACCATGGCAAAGTAAGGGATGTTTACTTTTTTAAGGATAAGCTGGTAGTAATCGCCACAGACAGAATTTCGGCATTTGACTATATTTTGCCTAAGCCCATACCATATAAAGGGCAAGTGTTGAATTTGACAGCCGCTCATTTTCTGCAGGCTACCAAGGATATTTGTCCAAACTGGCTACAGGCTACTCCTTATCCAAATGTTGCTATTGGCTTGCGTTGCGAGCCGATACGCCTCGAAATGGTGGTTAGAGGGTATTTGTCAGGCCATGCTGCCCGTACCTATGCCAGCGGCTTGCGTGAGTTGTGCGGTGTCGCATTGCCGGAAGGATTGAAAGAAAGCGATAAGCTGCCTACACCTATCATTACCCCGGCTACCAAAGCTGAAGAAGGGCATGATGAGGATATAAGCAGGGAGGATATCATTCGCAGGGGGATAGTAACAGAGGAAATTTACGCTACACTTGAACGATATGCATTGGGGCTTTTTGCCAGAGGAACAGAGATGGCTGCGGAGCGTGGTTTGATATTGGTGGATACCAAATATGAGTTTGGTATGTACAATGGCGAAGTGTACCTGATAGATGAGATTCATACGCCGGACTCATCGCGCTATTTTATAGCAGATGGATATGCAGCCCGCCAGGCGGCTGGCGAGCCTCAGAAACAGCTCTCTAAAGAGTTTGTAAGGCAATGGCTTATAGAGAACAACTTTCAGGGCAAAGATGGGCAGGTAATGCCTGTAATGCCTGATGAGTTTGTGGCTGTAGTAACTAACCGTTACATAGAACTCTATGAAAAGGTAACAGGAAATGCTTTTAACAGGCAGCAACCGGAAAACCTGATGAAAGAAATAGAAACTTCGGTATTGTCTTATTTAGGATAAATCTCGGAAAATGAGATATAACAAAAGGCTCGGTGAATTTCACCGAGCCTTTTTCATTGTATTTAGCTATTAAAACTGATAGCCTACCTGGAATGTATAATTTCTCGGAGCCTCTATAAGGCCCGGCCGTTGCGTATATTCCCTGTTGGTTACGTTTTTAGCAATCAGGTTAAAGCTGATTTTATCTTTCCATGAGTATCCTGCCCTTACATCCATTATAAAATCTCCTTTATTATGGCTCTCGCGGAATAATCTAACCTGTTTTAATGTAGCTACACCAACTCTGTCTACTTCTTTCATAAAACTGTTGAACAAGCAGCGAACACCAAAATTGAATCCTTTATACTGAGAAGATATATCTGCTTTAAAAGAGTGTTCAATCCTGTATTTCAGGATTTTGTAATCAAGAAAAGAGTTAGGATCTGCATTATAGCTAAGATTTACCGGATTCAAATAAGTATAACCGATTATAAAGTTCAAAGGCACTCCATATATTTTACCATTGCCGGTAGCAGATATTTCGGTACCAAGAATACGCACCGCGGGTACGTTCCTTGCTTTAAATGCAAGTGCATTACTGCTATCGCCCTGAAACTCTATCATGTTATTGTACTGGTTACAGAAAGCACTTACATCACCATAAAACATCCATCTACTTAAACGAACGCCTTGTTTTATGCCAATTTCAGAACTCCAACCTGCCTCTGGTCGTAAATCCGGATTGGGAGATACAGGAATACCATTGCGCACAGTATTTACATATTTCTCTGCTATAGCAGGATATCTGAATCCCTGTCCGAAAGACAAGCGCAAAAAGGTGCCTTTTGATGCCTGATAATTTAAGCCTATCCTAAATACAGGCACAACAGGTGAATTTAAAGGTTTAAGGAGGCTCTTTTTACCACTATTGAAGGAAAGTGTCCAGATATCAATTTTCTGCACAAAACTGTCAAGCTTGCTGTATTCCAGGCGAACTCCTGCGCTGAGAGTCAGTTTTTTAAAGAATTTTTTATCAAACTGGAAGTAAGCTGCAGCATTGTGTACTGTACGATTATTAAAAGTAGTCGCGCTTATAGTTGTGTAGTAATAATTTACACCGGTGGTAATTACCAACGCTTTATCTTTAAATTCCTTGGTGAATGAGTAGTCGAAATAGGTTTGTATAGAAGTGCTTGAGTCTCCTGATCCGGAATTGTTCCACAGTTTGGTATAGTAGGTTCTCTGCTTAAAGCTGTGCCTGTTTTCTTGTTTATCGTAATAGGTAATGAATGGGTCTACGTTTATCGTCAGGTTGTTTCTTTTAGAAAGGTTCGTAGGCATATAGATGAAGCTATCTGCTACAGCTTTGCTTGTAAAATCTTTACCATATTTGCTCCATAAGTAATCTGGCCAGCCAAATTTTATGCTGTCTTGGCCGTATCCCCAATAAATAAAGAAATCTTCGATATCTTCTTTAAGCACTCCAAAATTCACTCCCACAGTTAGGGTTTTCAGTTTTTTGGGTATATAACGCAATTTACCAAAGCCACGGATGGTGGTTTGCCTATTTGAATATCTAAAGCTTTCATCGTTTTGGTAAGCCCCCGACAATACAACATCCACATCACCATATTTTTTGGCATGGGTAAACTGAAAACCACCAAACATAGGTCGGTGTATTCTATCTACAATTTCACCATTTTTTTTAGTTTTTTGCTTATGCCACCACCAGCTCCATTTTTTATTATTGGGCTCATCATAAAATCCAATGTTAACAAGGATCTTATTATACATCTCTGGTTTTGGATTCAGTGTCCTGAAATTCATAGTGCCATTTAATGCCGAGGAGCCATAAGCACTACTTGAAGCACCTTTTATTACTTCTACCTGTTCCATTGCCTCCAATGGCAATCCTGCAAAATTAACACCACCATTTTCTGGGCTTACAATTGGAATGTCGTCCAATAAAACAAGTACTCTACTACCCGCTCCATCAGAGAAGCCACCACCACCGCGTATACTGATATTTTTGCCAAGCATATTTACACCTGGTATATAATTTATTGCTTCTTCTGCTTTGGAACTGCTTTGGTTTATGGTCTGTCCTTTCAGGATTTCCATGCTCACCGTTTCATCCGTAAACTTCTTTTCATACTTACCACTGCTTACTACTACCACATCCAGTTCTTGAGCATCTTCGCTCATTTTGAAGTTCAGGATTTTAGTTTCATTTTCCCTTATAAAGATTATATCGATAGTGCGGG
Source organism: Bacteroidetes bacterium UBA7692 (assembly GCA_002482725.1). Lineage (GTDB taxonomy): Bacteria > Bacteroidota > Bacteroidia > Chitinophagales > LD1 > UBA7692. Next base: position 81,438 of record DLGO01000044.1, read on the forward strand.
TTTCATAACCCACATACGAGCATTCTAGTTGCGTTAGACCTGTTCCTAAGGTAATTTCGAACTTGCCAAGTGAATCAGTTGCAGCGCCGTTAGTACTTCCTTTTACTTTTATAATAACCCCCTCCAGAGCACTGTTGTCCTTGTCATCTGTTACCTTGCCTTTTATGGTGTTGGACTTAGCTGCATTAGCCATCGTTTTCGAGGCAGTATTTGTAAGGGTGTCTGTAGCTTTAGGGGTCTTTTCTATTACCTCATGGCCTTTTTCTTTTAAGGTATCTGTTATCAAACTGTTGCCTATGCTATCCAAAGGCTTGTGCATTATGCTGTCAGTTTGGGCAGTAGATGATAGGTATGTTAAGAGAGTTAACGCTAGTATAATTAATCGCATGTTATTTATTGCATGAATAAACTTTAGCATAGTGGGAAATAAAAAGGGAAAGCAAAAATATTGCTTTCCCTTTATGGTTGTATAGATTGTATGTGGATAACTGATTATTAGATCAATTATCGTTTAAAATTGATAAGAAAGTTGAAGAGCATAGTTCCTTGGTGCTCCGTAAATACCCGGACGTGGAGTGTACTCCCAATTCAACAGATTTTTAACCAGAAAAGCAACTTTGGCTTTTGGAGTAATGTTAAATGCCAGAGTAGCATTTAGAATGATGTCACCTTTTATAGTAGCTGCTTCTTTTCTGCGTCTGTATTCTTTCAAGCCCGAGAATGAAGATGCTCCAAAACTTTTTTCCTGAGCTATAAATAAGCTACTGGTAAAGGCATAGTCAATATTCTCAAAATAACTACTATACTGTAAGTTGGCATTTAACTCCCATTTTTTATATGTTACTGTATAGTCAAGCTTCAGTGTATGCTTACTTCTGTACTTCAATATATTCTGGTCAGTAGAAGACGTAGCTTTATATGATTGCCCATTGTAGGTAGTATCTTCTTTACCTATGATAGGCACAGGATTTCCTTTTATATCATAAACCTTAAGTGTGTCCTGATCCCAACTTTTTGAGGTAGTACGTGGGTCTATAAAAGTATAGCCGAACATAAATGTCATACCTACAGGGCCTGCATTGCCCTGAATAGCACCTGTTATCTCAGTTCCTATGATTCGCACGTTACCTATATTCTGTGATGCAAACCCTATACCCAGTAATGGATCTTTAGGCAGGCCGGCATATTGAGACGCATTTGGATTTCCTGGCAATGTATTGGGGTTCAAAAGACCATTGCCGTATGCACCGAAGGTGAATTCCATCATATTGGTATAAGAGTTGAAGAAGGCAGATAAATCTAAGAATCCTCTCCAATTTCCTTTTTTCAACTGAAACCCTTGTTTGATACCTAGTTCAGCGCTATATCCTTTTTCAGATTCTATTTTAGGGTTAGGATATATGCCTATAGCGCCAACACTGGTTCTAACGTACTTCTCCGCAATAGAAGGGTAGCGGAAGCCTTGACCAAAAGAGAACCTAAGGAAAGTAGCTTTTGCAGCTTCGTAGTTAAGGCCCACTCTGAACACAGGGTAAGGCAGGTCTTTTAAGCTATTATTTTTATCTATCTGGAAATATTCCCATCTGGTGCCTAAAGTTACATTCAATTTTTTGAAGAACTTTTTATCTACCTGTGCATATATGGCAGCGCTATATCCCTTGTGCGCACCAACCAGCGATGCTGTATCCCCGGCTGGAGGTGTCACATCATCAAATTGACCTACAGTACCTGTTACAAAGCTCAGGTTGATTTTTTCCCATGTCCTGGAATACTGAAACTCACCATAATATTTGACGGGCGCTGAACCTTGCCCAGTATTATTTTTATTGGTTGAGTTGAAATATCTACCCCTGAGCATGAATTTATTGTTCTTTTTATCCGTGTAATTGATAAATGGGTCTACCATCAATCGCATGGTATTATATTGGGTAATGGAGTTTGGAAGTGGAGCATAACCGAAGCTATCTATACCTTTCCAGATAAAGAAAGTAGTTCCCCAGCTATAGTATCCTACAAAGTTTACACCCACATTCAATCCCGGAACTTTTTTAGCTCTGTAACGGAATTTTACGTGTCCGCGGAAAAAGTTGGATTCAGATGAATCCAAAAATCCATTATCCAAATCCAATGCGGCACCTAAAACCAAATCAAACTGTCCGATCTTCCTTCTGTCTGCTATGTTGAAGTTTGTCATAACAGGACTTTTCTTGCTCCATCCTTTTTTTAGGCTTGAGCTTTTGTTTGGACCTTCGTAGAAACCGGTGGATACTTGTATACGAGTATATGGCTCTGCATTGGCAAATGCAGTGCGGGCATTTATAATTCCATTTAATGCAGAAGATCCATAAAGTGCTGATGCTGCACCTTTTATTACTTCTACCTGCTCTATATTTTCAGTCGGTACGGCGCTCCATTTCGCATCGGATGCATCTGCACTGGTAATAGGCATATCATCCAACAAAATAGCTACGCGTGATCCTGCTCCATAACTCCAGCCAGCGCCTCCTCTTATGTTTGCCTGACCATCTACTATAGTTACACCCGGTACGCGGTTCATGCCCTGGTCCAAGCTATTAATGTTATTGTTTTTAAGTACATCTGCCTTTAAAACAGCCATGGTCACTGTTTCTTCGCTTAGTTTTTTCTCCATGCGGCTTCCGGTTACAACAAGCGTATTCATTTCGTTTACCAGATCTTCCATTTGCACGTTTTGTGTTTTGGTTTCTCCGTCGGCAAGGGTTATTTTGATTGATTTTTCAATTTTGCCATTGTACCTGTATTTTACGGTATAGGTTCCTGCGGGAATACTTAGCTCGTAATTTCCATCATAGTCAGTATTAACTGCCTGATTTTTGCTGATGTCAATTATGACGTTTGCAGAAATGAGTGCCTCATTTTTGCTGTCTGTTACCTTGCCTGTGATTTTTCCGTTTTGTGAGAATGCTGAAATAACAACACACAAAACTAAAGTCAGAGATATGAGTTTTTTGATCATAAAAACTTTACAAATTTTAAGAATTGACAAACCTAATTTAATATTTCTATTATGCAAATGGATTAACAATAGGATAATGCAACTTTATAAACATTAAAATGCTCTTTATTGCATGCTTGGTTTTTTCGCTTACCTTTGAAAATAATCAAACAATAATTTAATTAAACTATTATTTAATGAACCGTATTTTTTACTCAGTTGCAATAGTTGCAGCGTTATTGCTTTCGGTGCTGAAAACAAATGCACAAGGTTGTCCGGGATGCAACATTGATACGACCTGTTTCAAGTTTCAGGATGTATCGCTTTGTCCACCGGCATTGCCTACAGGTTGTCTTGATAGTACTTACTCAGAGGATATTACTTTTTATATTCCACAGAATCTTGTGTATCAGGGCACTGCTGTAACACTCAAGAGGATTGAGATTGTTTCAATAACCAACGTTCCTCCCGGTCTAAACTGGACGGTGAACAATGCTAATAAGATATATGATGTTACTAGTGACCCAGCTACACAGCGCGGATGTGTAAAAATATGTGGTACTCCAACTTCTTTGGGCACATACGCAATAACTGTAACTGTATTGGCTACTGCAGGTTCTCCTATAGGGAATCAAACAATCACCCAGTCTTTTTCTATACCATTGAACATACGTGTATGCAGTGGTGGTTGCAATGATTATTATTGTATAGGAAAGGATGTAGAGTGCGATACACTGACTGCGGCATTCAATACTTTATATACGGCACCAACTCCTAAAGTATTGGAGTATAGCTGGAATTATGGTGATGGTGTAACTTCTACCAGCGCCTCTCCTACTCACTTTTATGGTACTCCTGGTACTTATGTTCCGGAACTTACTTTGAATCAATATGATCTGACATTAGATAGTGTTAAGGTAGTAGCTTTGGGTAGCTGGTATGCCCAATTAATTTCCGGAGCTTGTATTACAGACTGTGATCCTGACTTGTATTTTGAATTCCAGTCAGGGGGCCCTTTATTTACCTCTCCATCTAAATCGGATGAAAAAACAAGTATCTGGACGAAGGCCCAATTAGACGCCAAAAATGGAAATAAACCGGTTATATTGGAGAACAGCACACCGATATTTCATTTATGGGATGCTGATGCGGGTAATTTTACCAATCCGGATGATGATGGAGGTACTACTACTCAAATAATTACAGCTCCTGGTACATATCTTCTTAGTACTACTGCAGGTGGTGCAGCATCTGGTTCTATCACTTTATACATAGGCAAAACATTGGACACGACCATTGTTCAGAAAGATACTATTATAGTTAAAGCATTACCTCCCGCAACTTTGATTACAGCATTACCTGATTCGGTGGTATGTGGTCAGGATTCTGTTACGCTGCAATTGTATACCGGCCCATACCGTTACGTATGGACTAAAAATGATACTTCAATTATTCCATTGGAAGAAAAATCTACCTATGGTATTTCAGGTAATGCATACGCAAGAAAAGATTCTGTGTCTACCATTAAGGCATTAATTATAGATACTATAACGGGATGCCAGATAGATGTGCCTACTATACACGTATTGCAAAAAACACCTGTGGCTGTAATAGTAGCAGCAGCTGGTGTATATCAGATAAACGGTACTACTCTTGAGGCTGAGGCCGGATATACTTATCAGTGGTTGTTCAATGGATTGCCAATTTCAGGAGCTACGTCTGCCACTTACGAGCCTTTAGTGGATAGCAGCAACTATTCAGTGGTATGTACCAACGCTGGTGGATGTTCTGACACTTCCAATGAGGTATTCTTCATAAAACGCACAAACGTAGGCATTGCCAATGTATTTGATGCAAGTGGAATGGTTAAGCTATATCCTAACCCTTCCAATGGAACAGTTACATTATCTATATCTAAATCTTTCAATGGAAGTATTCAGTTAAGTGTGGTAAATGTATTGGGCGAGAATGTTTATTCGGAGGCATTAGGTACTGTAAATGGCAGTATGTTAAAACAGCTTGACCTTAACCAACTTAGCAATGGTAATTATATCTTGCGTCTTAGTTCAGGACAAATGACAGCACAGAAGAGATTGACCATTACAAGATAATTTTTTGAATATATTTTAGAGTCCGTTAATTATGGAATGCCATATTAACGGACTTTTTTTATGAACTAATTTTTATGATTAAACAGTTTTTATATTCTGTTGCGTTGTTTGCGACTACTATATTTGGTGCACAGGCGCAATGTGGTTCTTGTGTTATAGACCAAGTATGCCTGGCATCTAAGCCAAAAGGATTATGTGATACCGTTTTGCCGGATGGCACAAAAGGTATTGCCTATCAATATGACGCGAGCTTCTTTATGAAGCCTACAGTAAATGATGCAGCTACCCTTTCCCAGTGTCAATGTAATTATGTTCAATTGGATACAATTAAATTTGGCGCTGTAAGCGGTTTACCCCCTGGATTGACCTTTGAATATAGCAAGCCGGGCAAAAAATATTACCCAAGTTCGGGTGATAGTATGGGTTGCATACGTTTTTGTGGAACTCCTATCCTTGCCGGTAACTATGTGGTAAAAATGAATTTTTTGGCAGACGTAGTAGTAAAAGGCATAGCTGTAATAGGGGATTTGGTAGTAAGGGACCAGCAGCAATCTTATACGCTGTATATTACAGTGCTTCCAAGCCTTACTCCGGTTATCACAAGTTTTACTTATGGTAACAATGGATATACCACATGTGATACTTCAATTACCCTGGATTTCGGTGCTTCTCTCGCTGCACAAAACCCTAACCTGACAACATATAGCTGGGATTTTGGGAATGGAACAGGATCAGTACAAAAGACCCCTGGTATTAAAACATATAATACGGAGGATACTTTCCCGGTAATATTAACAACACGGTTCTATAATTACAGAGTAAAAACGGTGTATGTAGATGTGAAAAATGGATATACAGAGGCTTTTCAGGAAGAAACTACTACCCTGCAGAATCCTGATCCGTACATAAAATTCAATATACTGGGATTTTCTAACAGGGGCAGCAGATCTGATGTAAAAAAAACCTCATGGACTAATCTGAATATTATAATACCGGAAGGTACGGATTCTGTGGATATTCAGACATGGGACGAAGATACGGGCCCGCCTGATGGCACTAATCCTTTAGGGTCACCCGATGATAATTTGGGAACTTTCAGAATAGCTGCAGGATTGGATACTGCAAGATTCAGTAATAATAATGTTACAGGTTTTGTAACGTTTGATACTGTAGTATCTAATATATTCAGGGATACATTACCCGTTGTTATTTATCCTCAGGTAGCAGTTCCGGAAATTACTGTATTAAGAGATACAACATGCCTTGGCGATACTATATTGTTATCTACAGGTAATAAATATGCTGATTATGCGATTCAGTGGTACAAGGATACTGCTTCAATAGTTGGTGGCACAGATTCGGTATATGAAGCCTTTTATACAGGTAACTACAGTGTAGGTGTTGTAAGCCTGGTTACAGGTTGTTCTGCCAAAAGTGGATTAGATAGATTCGTCTTTATGGTTAGCCCCCCTGACAGTTTGGAGATAGTTATACTTCCGGATGGGTCTCTCGTTAATAACAATTTCCCGGGTGCATCTTTTGCTATTCAGTGGTATAAAAATGGTGTAGAAATGCCAGGGGAAAACAATTTCATTATGTTTCCTACGGGTGCCGCTTATTATTCCTGTAAAGTTTACAACCCCGATTTCCCCGATTGCTTAGCAACATCGCCTTTATTTTTGTTCACTTCTTTAGCAGAGGGGCCTACAGGTAATTGGAAGGTTTATCCTAATCCGGCAATAAGTCGTATCAGTATAGAAACAGATAATACGCCCGATTGTAAGCTCCAATTGTTAAATATTGAAGGCAAAGTAGTGTTGGAAACGCAGTTTGATAGCAGAGAAACTATTGATATACAGTCGCTTAATCGCGGCATTTATATCCTGAAAGTAAGTGATAGCAATGCTACTATGGTAAGCAAAGTATTGATAGAATAATTTTAATGGCAGAAGAATAAAAAGCATTTTGAAACAGTCAGTAACTTTATAGGAATAAAGTTTTGATAATTCGAAATCAAAAATTTAAATTTGTCCTGATTATCAAACTATAAACTTAACATTCATTTAAATGAAAAAGATTTTTACCTCAATTTTATTGTCTATCGGCTTTATTGCAGCTGTAGATGCTCAATGTGTTCCTATTAATTTGCCAAAGCCTGGTTTGAGCCCTAGTCCGGATTCAATTCCATGTTACATCCAGAACACGGCAATCAGCGGAGCAGCTTCAACTATCTATTTCCAAAACTTTGATACTGTTGCAGGTCTTACTGTGCAGTACCTTATCATTGATAGCGTTACAGATCTTCCTACAGGTGTTCAGTATGCATTAGACCAGCCACTAGGTTCCAAATACGTTACTAAGCAAAAAGGATGTATCAATATTTCTGGCACACCAACAAGCGGACCTGGCCAATACCGTTTAGGTATTTATGTTCGTATCAAAGCGGATGGCATATCATCTGAAATCGCTGGTGAAGCAGGTGATCTTGCTAAACAATTTAATGCTCCTGATTTTGGATTTGTAGTGCGTGTTAAAGCGAATGCTGCTGCAAACTGCCCTTGTATTGACACTGTACCTAATGGTACTACAAAAGCTGACTCAATCGGCGTTACTATCAAAGGTAGAAATGCTTATACAGGAAATGAGCCTCAGTGCCCTATTTTGTTGGGTGTATCTGAAGTTAATAGCGTAATTTCTGATCTTGCAATTATGCCAAATCCAATAAGCAGCACTGCAGTTGTATCTTTCACAGCAGAAAAATCTGCTACATATTCTTCTCGCATTACCAATATCATTGGTTCAGAAGTTTACAATGAGAAAGTTGACATCAAATCCGGTCACAACAACCTATCAATAAACAGGAATAACTTACCTTCTGGTATATATTTCTATAGCCTAAGCGATGGTAAAGGTTTGGTAACTAAACGTTTCGTGGTTCAATAAGCAATGCTTGTTGATAAGTAATACCGAAAAGTCTTCCCATTTATGGGAAGACTTTTTTGTTTTGCACCACTGCAGTCCCGCAATATTTAATAACAAAATCAAAACAATGAAAAAATTAATTTTTACTCTTTTAAGCGGTTTGGGCTTATCTGCAACGGGTCTTGCTCAATCTCAGTATTGCGGTAATTCGGGTGCTGCTGTTTGCATACCAGGTTCATTATCTAATGAAGGATTTGAAAATCCAGATAGCGTAGAATGTTTCAGGCGTAATGTATCAGGTGAGTCGGTTACTGTAAAAGTGAAAAACTATACACAACTTACTATTGCAGGAACAGGCACTGTAGATGTATACTACCTGAAAATTGATTCTATTCTTAATTTGCCTTGTGGTGTATGTTGGTCTACTAATAAGTCGAACAACGTAATTCCAGGCAGTGAGAATTTCTGCATGAAATTTACGGGACTGACAACTGACCAGATAGGGCAGTATAAGTTGAAAATTGTAGCGCGTGCTCAAATCTCTCCTGGAGCTTATAACGAGACAAGCCTGGTAACCCCTCCAGGAGGTCTTAGCAGTTATGAGAACTCCATTCCCAACCTGAAACTATACTTACGTGTAAACGAGGATGGTGGAAGCTGCCCTAAGGTAGATACTACTACAAACTCATCTGCTAATAAAATTGGCTCAACGGTTTGCACAGTTGGTTTTGCTGAAACCAGCAAAAACTTTACTGCACTTAATGTTTATCCAAATCCGGTAAACAACGAAGCTAAAATTACCTTTAACGCAGAGGAAAGTGCAACGGTAACAGTAACTGTATCTGATGTAGCAGGTAGGGTTGTATTTACTAATAAAATGGATGTAACAGTAGGTAACAATACCACAGAGTTTAACAGGGGTAACCTAGTATCAGGCATATATTTCCTGAATATCTCTTCCGGAAAAAATACTGCGGTAAAACGTTTCAGCATTGCTGACTAAGCTATTGTGTAAAACTTTTACTAAAAACAAGCCCACTTTCGGTGGGCTTGTTTTGTTTTACAGAAACAGGTATTAACTTCGAACAAAACAAAAAGGGGCTATATGAGAACAATACAGAACTGGTTGGATGAATATGCGGTTAGCCATCAGAACCCTACCAATAAAAAAGTACACTTCGTCTGCGTGCCACTTATATTTTTTAGTGTAGTAGGCTTGTTTTACAGCATACCTGTATCGTTGTATGATCTGGGTTTTATCCAGGTTAACGTTGCCACCATCATTTTGCTGCTGGTGACTATATACTATGCCCGCCTTTCGGTAAGCCTGTCTATAGGTATGTTTTTATTTTCCGCCCTTTGTCTCATAATATGCGAGCAAATAGTTAAGTCCGGTGCGTCGCTGCCATTGGTGGCCGTGGGTATATTCGTAGCAGCCTGGATAGCACAGTTTTGGGGGCATGGTGTAGAGGGCAAGAAGCCTTCTTTTGCCAAGGATATACAGTTTCTGATGATAGGGCCAGCCTGGATCATGAGCTTTATCTACAAAAAAGCAGGAATCAGTCTTTAAACTTTCAATCATATATCAGGTTTAAGTCCTGACATCTCAGTTATCTACACAAGCCGCAAGGCACAAAAAAATTATCAAACAAAATATGTATCGCTTGGCAACAGCAATAATAATCGCGGCGGCGCTCAGTTCTGTAAATGTAAAGGCGCAGCAAGTATCGCAAACCCGCACCATTGTGAATAATATGATGGATGCCATAAAGAAGGCAAAGGGCTACTCCTATATAATGAAAGGTAGCGAAAAGCTACTTGGCAAAAAGGAATTTAATGTAACGGACCTGTATACCAAAATAAGTGTAAGCCCACGCAAATTGTATGGAAGGGTAGAGAGTGAACCGAACAAGGGTACACAGATGCTATATGTGGAAGGGGAGCGCGAAGGAAAGATACAGGTAAAGGCGGGTCGCTTTATACCTAGTATTAAGCTGAGTCCTTTCAGCGGGCTTCTGACCAAAGACCAGCACCATACACTACTAAGTGCGGGTTTTACCTTTGTATGGAAAGTGATAAATGACGGAATTAAGCGTGCAGAGGCACAGAAAGGCTTTGACCAGGTATTTAAATACGTAGGGGATGTAACGTATGGTGGCAAGAAATGCTACAAAATAACGGTGGAAGATCCTACATATACCATCACTACCTATACGGCAAAAAAAGGAGAAACGCTATATGCTATAGCTCAGAAACTGCTTGTGCCTGAGTATAATATTATGGAAATGAACGGTTTGAAAGGTTTTGACGCTGACCTGAGTGGTAAGGTGCTAAAAGTACCTACATCGTATGCTAAAAAATCTGTATTGTATATAGATAAGGAAACAAACCATCCTATTTATCAGGAAATGTTTGATAATAATGGACTTTTTGAGAAATATGAGTACTCTAATCTTGTAATTAATCCTGCTTTTGCAGCGGATGAATTTACCACAGACTGTAAAGACTACAGCTTTTAAGCAAAGGAAAATGAAAAAAAAGGTAATAATTATAAATGGCCCAAATCTAAACCTGGTAGGGAAGAGGGAGCCTGATGTTTACGGCGATATGTCTTTTGATGACTTTTTCGAGGATTTGAGGGAGGTGTATGAAGCAGATATTACCCTTTCGCACTACCAATCTAACGTGGAGGGAGAGTTAATTAACAAAATACAGGAGGTTGGATTCAGCTTTGATGCTATAATATTGAATGCCGGTGGGTATACCCATACCTCGGTGGCCATACGCGATGCGGTGGCGGCTGTAAAGGCTCCAACCATAGAGGTTCACATATCAAACCCCTACGCCCGCGAGGAGTTCAGGCATACTTCGCTAATGAGTGGAGTGTGCAGGGGAGTGATAGCAGGATTTGGTCTGGAAAGCTATGCTTTGGCGATTGATAGTTTTTTATAACAAAGGATTATGAATTTTGTAGTAAAAAATTATCTTTGCACTCCCTTTTTTAAGGGAACTAAAAAAAGTAGGTCATGAATCCGATTATTAAAGAAGTAGAGAAGTTAAGTTTTGAAGGCGCAAAGCAGCACCCTGCTTTCAAAGCCGGTGATAATATCACTGTGTCATATAAAATTACGGAAGGTGCTAAAGAACGTATCCAGGAGTTTCGTGGAGACGTGATCCAAGTGCGTGGTGCTGGTACCGCTAAGATGTTTACAGTACGTAAACTATCTAATGGTGTTGGTGTTGAGCGTATCTTCCCTTTGTACTCTCCGTTTGTGGATGAAGTAGTAGTGAATAAAGTAGGACGTGTACGTCGTGCTAAATTGTTCTACCAACGTGAACGTAAAGGTAAAGCTTCTCGTATCGCTGAGAAAAGACAAGCTACTGCATAATTGCAATTGCCGATTATGGGATTATGTCCCTGAATATATTGAAAAGGATGTAGCTAAAACTACATCCTTTTTCATTTGTACAAATGTGTGCCAACGGTGTTTTTAGTACTGAATCGTTTTTTTAATAGCTAATCTTAGTTTTTATGGGTGATACTACTACAGTTAAATTGCTTATAACCTCGCTGGATGAAACCGGTGTACACGTTTTCCTGAATGTTTTGGTAAATGATATCAAGTGCCGTTTCCTGCTGGATACGGGAGCTTCTAAAACGGTATTGGATAAGGCATGGTTTGAAAAGCATGTAGGTAATAAGAAGTTGAAAACCATGAAGCAGGAGACTACGGGCCTGCATAGCAGTGTGAGTGAATCGCATTCGGGAAAGGTAGAAAAATTGAAAATAGGCGCAATAGAGGTGAAGAAGTACCAGTTTGCCGCCATAGACCTGTCGCATGTAAATTCCACTTATGCGAAAATCGGGGTGAAGAAGATACAGGGAATATTGGGCTCTGATCTGCTGGTAGAGTTTGGCGCGTTAATAGACTATAAGAAAAAGAAAATAACTCTGGAGAAGGCTTAGAATCCGCTCTGCAGGAAGGTCCGCTTTCGGGTCAGCTTCAGGTCCTGCAATGTGCTGGAGCGTACCTTTAGCTCTATGGCAAACTGCTGTAGCTGTACCGGGTATGCTGTCCAGTTGAAGCTTAGCTCCCAGCAGTGCAGGTCTCTGATAACGCTTACGTTGGTAAGGGTGGGCTTTTTCTGCTGAACGTCGAAACCACTGGTAAGGGCGAACTTCCACTTGGCGGTAAGGTTAAAGTCGCCCGCAAACCTGAAAGCCTGAGAGGTAACTAATGTATCCGGATTGCTCGGCAGGCCGCGCGATATGTTGAAGTTGTAATTGATGGATACGGTCCATGGAATATTGAAGTCGTAGTAATCATCAGGATTATAACCAGCATAATCGCTCACGTATTTAGGCAGTTGTGTGGACGAAGGGGTTGGGTTGGTAACAGCTTTGGATTTGCCTTGAAAGTTGGCATTTAAAGAAATATCTGCGGTGGCGAAGCGGAGCAGCCGTTTAGTTTCGGTAAAATAGTATGTCTGAACTTTATTGTTGTTGCTATCCACAGCATAGGGATCCAGTTGGAAGCCGAAATTCAGGCTAAGGTTATCCAATATGCGCGAGCTTCCCCGGAAATCGAAAGGCTGAAGCTTGAACTTTTCTGCAAAGAAGTTGTACCCGCCTGTGATATTGAAGCGCTCGAGGATGCCCAGGTTTTTGGTTCCCGTAATGGTGTCTTTTTTGGATGCGACCTTTACATCGAAGTTATTGTTCAATGAGAAATTCAGTTGTGCTACCTTACCCTGGCCTGGCACCCCATATACCGCATTGGACAGGAATCGGGATATATTGGATATTTCACCATTGGCATTTGTTTGAACCTTTTGGTAGGATTTCCACATGGCATCGCTAAAATCGGGTGAATAGGAGAAACTGACCTGTGGCGTGAAAATGTGCCTGATGCCTTTTAGTGTTTTACCATTAACATTGAAAATACCGGTAAGCTTTGTATTCATGGAAAATGATGCTGCAAAGTTGCGGACACCATAGAAGCCATTTACTGTATCTGTTTTTAAGCGACCCCTGATGGTGTCTATTTTGCCATCGGTGCCAATGCCATACACTGTATCGGGAACCCAGGTATGGTTGTTGCTCTGGAAATAGGTGCGCTCGGTATAGCTGAATGAGGGATTTATGTTCAGGTACTTGAACAATGTGATGGGTGCATCTACGGTGATATCTTGTTTTACGCCATATTTCAATGCCTTTTTTACCTCTGGAAATCGGGTGAGTAAAGTGTCATAAGTATTAACTGCTGCCTTGGCCTCCAGGCCATACGTAAAGCCGATGTTTTCGTACCATTTTCTGGTGCCGGTAGAGATTTTTGGCTTAAAGGGGGATATACGGCTAAGACCTAATCTGAATATTGGAAATTCAACATCGAAGGTTTTGGTAAGCAGGTTTTGTGTATGGCGCAGAGTAACACTGACAGAGCCTGGCAGCTTACCACTAAAGCTTTTGCCATAGTTAACTGAGCTGGTAAACTGGGTAGTGAGCAAACGGCTGTCGGTAGTGTAGCTGGCCGAGTAGAAATTACTTGTTTGCATATTTACATTGGCACTAAAGGATGCATTGGGGATGCTCTTAGGGTCTTGGGTATGAGACCAGTTGATGCTGAATGCGTTGATGGCCTTAGCCCCCGGCAAATCGGGGTCATTGGGCATGGTACGGTAGTAGCCAATACCAAAGTTGCCATTGAATTTATAATTTTTGCGGTATTGAGTGCCTACGTTAGCCCCGAAAGTCCCATTTGTAAATACATCGAATGTGGCTTTCAGGGATAAGTAATCATTTACCGCCCAGAAATAGCCCCCCTCCTTAATACCAAATCCTACACCATTGACACTACCAGGCTTAGGAACTATGATACCGCTGCGGCGCCCTTGTTTGAGGGGAAATATGGCAAACGGAACAGCCAAGGGTGTGGGTATATCTGCTATGTACAGATTTGTAGGGCCTGTGGCAATGATTTTATTGGGAATGACCTTGATTTTTTTTGCCTGAAAGTAAAAGTGCGGGTGTTCAAGGTTACAGGTAGTGTACTTGTTGTTTTTTCCATACCATTCTTCAAACTCATTTCGCTTTACCTCTGCGCTATGTAAAAATGCTTCGCCCTCCTGACTTACTACTTCAAATATTTTGCCTTTTTTGCTCTTAAAATTGTAAGCCATACGACCCGCACGGTATTCTTTGCCGGATTCAGAAAATATTGGAGTTCCTTTTTTATGCCCATCGCTATCTGTGACACCACCAGCAGACATGGTGTAGGTAGTCCAGTCGAACTCAATGGAATCTGCCTTAAGGTTGGTTTTGTCATAGGATACATCGCCACCATTGTAGAGATACATTTTCTTGTTGGTAAGGTCGTATACTATTGAATCTGTAGCCTTATAGTCTATAATAGAATTGATTTCGCTATCTGCAAACCTGGCATCTACTGTATCAATTTTTTGTATAGAATCTGTAGCGATTAAACCCAGGCTGTCTCTTTTGGTCGTATCGGTAGCTGTTGTTGGAGGTGTAGCTCCCAGTCTCATTTTAGTTTTTTCCGGTGTTGCGGATGTGCCTAATTTATTTTGCGCGAAAGCGGGGGATACGCAAAAAATGGACAGCAGGAGGGATATAGTGAACACCCATGCTGTAAATGAGAAAATTGAATTGTATTTTTGAATGGTATAAATTGTGAATAGTCTTTTTGAATGGCCCAAAAATAGAAAATCAACTAACGTGCGCGCTTTTGTTTTATTGTGGATAGTTTTTAGTGTAGCATTTTGCCCCGAAGTAAAGGCCGGCACGGGATATACTGTGCGCACTGTAGTGCTGGATGCGGGGCATGGGGGCAAGGATCCCGGGGCAATAGGCCTGAATAAGACACGTGAGAAGGACGTGGCCCTGGCAGTAGTACTGGAACTGGGAAAGAAGATAAAAGAAGCCTACCCGGAAGTTAAAATCGTGTATACCCGTAGTACGGACGTTTTTATACCACTGGTGGAGCGGGCGAATATTGCGAACAGGAATAAGGCAGACCTGTTTATATCTGTACACTGCAATAGTGCTGCCAACCGCACGGCATATGGAAGCAGCACCTATGTGCTGGGATTGCATAAGGCAGAGGATAACCTGGATGTGGCGAAACGTGAGAATGCTGTAATAGAACTGGAGGATAACGTAGAAAAGAACTATGACTTTAATCCAAACTCGATAGAGGGGCATATAATAATGAGCACAAAGCAGAATGCTTTTCTGGAGCAGAGCATCAGCATAGCTGCTAAGATAGAGAATGAACTGGAGGGTAAGGAGAATAGGAATAGCAGGGGTGTAAAGCAAGCTGGTTTTTTTGTATTGTACCAGACATCGATGCCATCTCTGTTGGCCGAGATAGGTTTTGTATCCAATCCAACAGAAGAGATGTTTCTGGCATCCGACGATGGACAGGATCATATTTCGGGTGCGCTTTTCCGGGCTTTTTCGACATATAAGTCAGAGATGGAAGGCAAAGGAAAACCTACGCCTGCTCCGCCGGAGGTATTGGAGAAAGGATTGGAAAAGGCTGTAGCAAAACTGCAGGAAGATACCGAGCCTACCAGAAGCAATGAGCCACCTAAGAAGGCGGTGACAGCGAACGAAACGGAAAAGATAAATACAGCAAAGGTATCTAAGCCTGCACCTGTGGTAGTAAAGGATACAGTAAAAGTACCTGCACCTAAGCCGGCGAGCCCTAAGCCTGCACCTACACCAGTGCCGGCAAAGCCTGTGGTAGCAGAAGAAAAGAAGGTTGCTGAACCGGTGAAACCTGCCCCGCCAAAAGAGGAGGTGATGGCGGCCGGGATTATTTTCCGGATACAATTGTTTGCCTCTGCTAAGCCGGTTTCTGCCTACCCTGAACTGGGAAGGGTATTTGGCGTGGATAATGTGAAGATCGAAAAACTGCCGAATAGCAATATAAGCAGGTATATGATAGGGGATTATGAATCATACAACCAGGCGGAGAAGCTGATAGCTAAGGCCGAGGCCCAGGGCTATACAGGTGCATTTGTAATAGCCTACCGCAATGGAATACGGCTGGATGTGAATGAAACAAAAGCCTTGCGCAATAAATAATACTATATGAAATGTACCAAATACCTAATAGCAATAGCGGTTGTTATTGCGATGATTTCGTGTAAAGCAGCAGGTAAGAAAGAAGAAATAAAGGTGGTTGCGGTAGCAAGCACGCTGCGGGTTGGAGCTTCCAGATTGGCAGAGTACCTGCCCATGATAAGGGATAAGCAGGTGGCCCTGATGGTAAACCAAACATCGATGATAGGGGACCGCCACCTGGTGGATACACTAAAGGCGCTTGGGGTGGACATTAAGGTGATACTGGCACCTGAGCATGGTTTCCGGGGTACGGCAGATGCTGGTGAGCATATAGCTGACGGCAAGGATGCGCGTACGGGAATACCTGTTAAATCGCTATATGGCAGCAAGGTAAAGCCAAGTGTGCAGGACCTGGATGGCATACAGGTGGTTATATTCGACATTCAGGATGTAGGTGTGAGGTTCTATACGTACATATCCTCGCTGCACTACCTGATGGAAGCATGCGCAGAGCAAGGCAAAGACCTGATAGTGCTTGACAGGCCAAACCCAAATATACACAGGGTAGATGGTCCTGTGCTGAAGAAGGGGTTTACCTCATTTATAGGTGTAGACCCTATACCCGTGCTGCATGGCCTTACAATAGGTGAGTATGCAACTATGGCAAATGGAGAAAGGTGGTTGAAAGATAGTGTTAAGTGCAATCTGAAAGTAATTACTTGCGCCAACTATACACGCACAACGCCATATAACCTGCCTGTAAATCCATCACCCAACCTAAAGACGAGCAGGGCTATTTATTTGTATCCCTCCATCTGCTTTTTTGAAGGAACAAATGTGAGCGTGGGCAGGGGAACACTTTATCCGTTTGAGATAATAGGTTCATCCTATATTGATTCAGGTTCTTTCAAATTTAGCCCGATAGCAATGCCGGGAGCTACGGTGCCGCCGCTAATAAACGAGCTATGCAGGGGATATGACCTGCGCAAACCAACAACCGAATTTGGTGAAGAGGGGGATGCGCTGAACCTGAACTATTTGTTAAGAATGTATAGCCTGTTCAGAATTAAGAGCAAGTTCTTTTTGGACAATAATTTTATCGATAAGCTTTATGGTTCTGATGCATTGCGATTGATGGTGCAGCAAGGCAAAACCGCTGATGAGATAAGAAAGACCTGGCAAGCAGATCTGAATCAGTTTATGGAAAAAAGAAAGGCTTACCTGTTATACAAGTAAGCCTTTCGGAAAATTCAGTTGTGATATCTTCTTCTTAAAAAGAAGGTGTGATAGTGGTGTTTTTTGATTTTTTGGTCTTCACCTCGAAGCTCACTATTACTCCTATGGCAAGACCAACACTACTAAAGGGCGCTGAACGGCCTAGTTCCTGGCGAGGCTTGTTTTCATTAACCTGGTTGGCACCCGGCGGGTTTGTTCCACGTGTTTTACCTACTTCAGTTGTGTTGCTGTTGGGCGTTAGTACGTCTACAAATTCCACTTCCTTGCTGTAAGTGGTTAAAGTTGAGCCTCCGCCAAGGCCTGCGTTTGAGAGGAAGCCATTTTCTGCAAGATAATCAGCATTATTTTCCACCCCGCCTTTGGTAATAGATGAGTTATATTTGGTAATAGTGGTTTTGGCTCCGCGCACCTGCAGGTACTGGCCTGTTAACACTGCAAATACCTGTACCATTTTATGTGGCTGGTATGAGAGACCAGCCTGAAAGTTAAGGCCGATAGAAAATTTAGACTGTGTGGCAACGCTCAGGTCAACTTTGGTTTGCCCCAGGAAAGAATTTGGAGCATCTATTGTAATGTCATGCGTGGTTTTACCTGCTAACGGAATTGCAAGGCCTACCCTGGCTATAGGTGCCAATTTCCATTCGGGCTTTGCAGCACGTATAAATATACCGGGCATAAAGCTTAAGCCTACTGTTTTTGTTTTAGTATCTATGGTTGCGCCATCACCTAATATAGTGTTTTTATCAGTTCGTACCGATGATGTAATATTGGAGCCAAATAATCCTGTGAAGCCCAGTTCCACACCAAAATAAGGATTTACCATATAGCCTACTGCAAAACTGACATTTGCCCCTTGGGAATAGGATCCGCGTACCGGGGTTTTGGTAAGTGATGTGTCCGTTTCTATCCTGTTGGACATATCTATGATGCTGCTGTAAGCAGGATCCGGATTTGATCCGGGTTCGAAGGTTGTTATGGGTTGGGTTTTGATAAAGCCCGGCCAGGCATAGCCTGCATCTGCCTTCACATAAATACTTTGGGCACCGGCACTGCCCACAATGCCGGCAAACAATGCCGAGAGTAGCAATTTTTTCATATAAAAAGTTTTTCTGTTTGATTAATACTTGACAAAGGCAAGTTAGTATTTTTAATGAAATACTTAAAACTTCAATGTGTGTGTGAAAAATAAAATAGCCTTGAAAATGCGTGATTTATAAGTCATCTGCACTTGATTTAGAATTTTTACCAAACAAACGTTTGGGAAACTCGTTAATGTTTTATCTTTACAATAGTTTTAAATATAACAACAAATATGTCTACTACAACACAGAGTAAAACAGTGCTTCGCGGTGGTGAATTTTTGATAAAAGAATCAACAGCAGCCGACATCTTTACCAAAGATGAGTTGAGCGAAGAACAATTGATGATGGCTAAAACAGCCGAAGACTTTATTACACAAAAAGTGCTTCCAAACGTTCAGAAAATTGACAAGCAAGACCATGAACTAGTACAGAACCTGTTGGTGGAAAGCGGTGAGCTTGGACTTTTGGGTTCTTCTATACCAGAGCAATACGGTGGTATGGAGGTTGACTTCAACACAGATTCAGCTATCAACGAAGAAATTGGTAAAGGGCACTCTTTCAGTGTAGCTTTTGCGGCGCATACCGGTATCGGTACATTGCCAATCCTGTACTTTGGTACAGAGGAGCAAAAAAACACTTACCTGCCTGGTCTTGTAAGCGGAGCTTTGAAAGCAGCCTATTGCCTTACCGAGCCCGGTAGCGGATCGGATGCATTGG
Source organism: Bacteroidetes bacterium UBA7692 (assembly GCA_002482725.1). GTDB lineage: Bacteria > Bacteroidota > Bacteroidia > Chitinophagales > LD1 > UBA7692. Next base: position 100,569 of record DLGO01000044.1, read on the forward strand.
GTGCTAAAACCAAAGCAGTACTTAGCGAAGATGGAAAAGAATATATACTGAATGGTCAAAAAATGTGGATCACCAACGGTGGTTTCGCAGACATATTCACTGTATTTGCTAAAATAGATGGTGAAAAATTCACCGGCTTTATAGTAGATGCTAAAAGCGAAGGCATAAGCCTTGGTAGCGAAGAAGATAAATTGGGTATAAAAGGTTCTTCTACCCGCCAGGTGTTCTTCAATAACGTAAAAGTGCCTGTAGGCAACGTGTTGGGCGAAATAGGCAAAGGCCACAAAATAGCATTCAACGTGTTGAATATCGGCCGTTACAAGCTATGTGCGTTAACAATGGGTGGTGCTAAAATGGGTGCTACTACGGCTATTAAGTATGCTAACGAGCGTATCCAGTTCAACGTGCCTATTTCATCTTTTGGTGCTATCAAGCACAAACTAGCTGAAATGGCTGTTAAGATATATGCTACGGAGAGCGCTTGCTACCGTGCATCGGGCCTTATCAATGATATGATCGTAGACCTTGCTTCTAAAGGCAAAGATAAAGTAGAAGCTAAATTGATAGCTGCAGAAGAGTATTCTATAGAGTGCGCTATATTGAAAGTATTGGGTTCTGAGACTTTGGATTATGTAGTAGACGAGGCCGTTCAGGTGTTCGGTGGTACAGGATTCAGCGAGGAGTACCCTGTGGCACGCGCTTACCGCGATAGCCGTATCAACAGGATATTTGAAGGTACAAACGAAATCAACCGCTTGCTTAGTGTAGGTATGTTGGTGAAAAAAGCGTTGAAAGGCGAATTGGATATTCTTACCCCTGCTATGGCAGTACAGAAAGAATTGATGAGCGTGCCTGATTTCGGTTCTGACGAAGAGGGCGACTTCTTTGCAGCAGAGAAAAAAGCTATTAAACAGGCTAAAAAAGCAATTTTGATGACTGCAGGTGCAGGCGTTCAGAAATTCCAGCAGGCTTTTGACAAAGAGCAGGAAATAATAATGAACATAGCAGACATGCTATTGGAAGTATATACTGCAGAGTCTGTATTGCTACGTGCCGAGAAAGTATTGGGCGTGAAAGGTGAAGCAGGAGCTTCTCTACAGATAGACCTTGCTAAAGTGTACCTGAGCGATGCTTTGGAGCGTATTAACCTAAGCGGAAAGCACGCAATTGCGGCCTTTACCCATGGCGATACACAAAAAGTAATGTTGATGGGCTTGAAACGCTTTACCAAGTATGAGGCTTACAACACCATAGCAGCCCGCAGAAGGATTGCTGACAAGCTGATCGAAGACAATGCTTACACATTCTAATAAGTGGCTGTAAGAAGCTTAAAAGCCCTTTAGCGGATTCGCTAAAGGGCTTTTTTTATGCCCATGATTGTAAGTGGAGGCAAATTTATATCTGGGCTTGCCAATGAAGGCCTGTAATGCTTGAAATAGATAGAGCGGAAAGGTCAGCAGGTAATATGCCTAAAATAAAAAAGTCCCGAAGGAATAATCTTTCGGGACTTTTTTATTTAGCTCGGTTAAGAGCTTCGCTGATTACTTAGCAGCTACTGTGTCAGTTGTTACTGTAGTAGTAGTAGTAACTGAATCAGTTACTGCTGGAGTTTCAACAACCGGCTCTGTTACTACAGATGTAGTGTCAACAGATGTTCCTTCACCTTCAGCAGGTTTGTTGTTACAAGAAACCAAAGCTAGAGTAGCTACAGCAACGAATGCGAAAAATACTTTTTTCATTTGTTTTTAATTTTTTTAATTAACTAGGTTTAAATAATTGGACGGGCGAAAGTAAAGGTTCAAAATGAAAAACCATAATTTTTCCAAAATATTTTTTACTTTTCTCTAAAGAATATGTTTACAGGTACGCCGGTAAATATAAAGTTCTCTCTTAATTTGTTCTCCAAATACTGTTTGTACGACTCGCGGATGTACTTCGGGTGATTGGTGAAAAAAGCGAAACTTGGCGTGGCAGTAGGCAATTGGGTAACGTACTTGATAGTTATCAGTTTCCCGTTGCTTGGTGGCGGGCCGAATTTCTCTATCACCTTGCCCATGATCTCGTTCAATTGAGAGGTTGGAATTTTTTTGGTAATGTTTTGGTAAACCTTCTGTACTTCCTCCAGAATCTTGAAAATTCTTTGTTTTTCGAGTACGGAGGTGAAGATAATTGGAATGTCATTGAATGGAGCAAGCTTTGCTTTTATGTTTTGCTCGAAATCCCTCATGGTATTGGTCTCTTTCTGCAGTAGATCCCACTTGTTTACTACCAATATGATACCACGGTGTTTCTTTACCGCCATACGGTATATAGTAAGATCCTGCTGGCTGATGCCCTGAACGGCATCTATAACTATAATAGCAATGTTGGACTCGTCCAATGCTTTAACCGCGCGTATAACAGAGTAAAACTCCAGGTTTTCGTGCACTTTGGTTCTTTTACGTATGCCGGCCGTATCTATCAGCAGCATTTCCATATCGAACTTCTTGTAATGTGTATGTACTGTATCACGCGTGGTGCCTGCTATAGGGGTTACTACGTTGCGCTCTTCGCCCAATAATGCGTTTACCAATGAAGACTTACCTACGTTTGGTTGGCCTATGATACATACTTTAGGTATGTTTTCAAGGTCAGGAGCCTGTGATACGTTTTCCGGTATCAACTCTACTACGGCATCCAGCAACTCGCCGGTACCGCTACCTGTAATACCTGAGATATTGAATACTGTGTTGATTCCCAGGCTATAAAACTCTGCGGTCATGTATTCGCGCTTAGAGTTGTCTACCTTATTTACTATCAGGAATACCGGTTTTTTGGAACGGCGTAGCAGGTTTGCAAACTCATCGTCCAAGTCGGTGATACCACAGGTAACGTCTACCACGAACAGCAGCAGGGATGCTTCTTCCATGGCGATAAGTACCTGTTCGCGGATATGTTTTTCGAAAACATCTTCGCTGCGTGGTACAAAACCACCTGTATCTATAACGTTGAATTGCTTGCCACCCCAATCGCACTCACCATATATACGGTCCCGGGTTACACCGCTTACGTCGTCGGTTATAGATTTCATTTCGCCTATCAGACGATTAAATAGCGTTGACTTGCCGACATTTGGCCTACCAACAATTGCAATTGTAAAACTCACCTTAATCTCTTTTTATTTAATGCAGGAAGCCTGAAATAATCCAATAACCTTTTGACAGGATATATGAAAATGGCTTCCATAATACCGTGCAAAGGAAAGGAAATAATGCGGGAAACCCTTTTTTATTAATCTGTTACTCCTTTTTGGTCATGCTGTAAGCCACATATATCTGTGGTTTTGTATCTGTGCTCCGAACGCAGTTTTGGCATAATTGTTTACAATAGTTTAATGTTGGCGCAAACATGCGGTAAGACTGTGTGGGGTCTTTTGCGGCACACAAAAAATAGATTATGAACAAGACATTTCTACGCAACTTTCTACTTTGCAGCCTTGCAGCAGTAGGTGTTTCGGCAAGTGCGGCAACGGTAAACGTGAACGCCAGCATAACGACAAGCACTACCTGGACCAAGAACAACGTTTACATTTTGTTTGGTGACATATTTGTAAAAGACGGGGCAACCTTAACAATACAGGAAGGAACAGTAATAAAAGGAAACAAACAATCGCTAAGCCGATTGGTGATAACCAAAACAGGTAAAATAAACGCAAATGGTACGGCTGCTGAGCCTATTGTATTTACCTCTAACGAGGCAGCGGGTAACCGCAAAAGGGCTGACTGGGCAGGACTTGCAATATGCGGAAGTGCACCAATCAACCAAAAAAATGCACAAGGCAACCCGGATATAAAAACACTGGAGTGCGGTGTAGGCACAGAATACGAATACGGTGGCAACAATGCTGATGATAGTTCGGGTGTATTGCGCTATGTACGTATAGAATATGCCGGCTATGTATGCGGTGCTAACGCAGAGCTTAACTCATTGACACTAGGTGGTGTTGGACGTAAAACTGTGATAAGCCACGTGCAGGTGAGCTATGGTCAGGATGACGGTATTGAGTTTTTTGGTGGAAATGTGAATGCTGACCATATAGTATCTTACGGAAGCCGTGATGATGATATGGATACAGATGATGGATTTTCTGGCAAAGTACAGTTTGGCTTGATAGTACGTGTAGATACTATAGCTGACCAAGGCGATATATCTAACGCTTTTGAATCGGACAATGACCCGAATGGAACATACAATAAACCAAATACAGGTGGCGTGTTCTCTAACTTTACCATAGTAGGCCCTGCTAAAACCACTACAAGCACTATAGATGCCAAGTACGGTTGGGCTTTCCGTTTGAGAAGGAATACTGCACTTAATGTTTTTAACACAATAGTATTGGGTTATAAAGACGGTTTGCGCATAGAAGGTACAGGTGCACAGAACAAAGCAACAAATGATACATTGGAATTTGAGCACAACATTATAGCAGGCTGTGCAGGTAACTATGCTTATGCAGCATTTGATACTGCTTACCTGGCTAATGCAGCACATGATATACGTGTATATGGTGGCAATGCGAACGACAGCCTGAAATTGGCTGCGCCATACACTCCATCAGCTTACGATTTCCGTCCGGGAGCAGGTTCCCCTGCCCTTACAGGTGGTACCTTTACCAATATCAAATTGGCAGATTTTGCCCCTACTACTTATGTAGGTGCATTTGACGGAACCAACAACTGGTTGGATTCATGGACAAACTTTTCGCCACAGACTACGCCTTATGCTGCACCAAATGCAATAGAAGATGTAGTGACAGGAAGCGTAATAAACGTATATCCAAGCCCAGCTTCGGATAAAGTGACCCTGGCGATAGATGCTGCAGATGCAGTAGATATAACTATAACTGTGATAGACCTGAACGGTAAAGTAATGGAAGCAACTGCTGCCAGCCTTGTATCGGGCAAAAACAACAACATACAGTTCAATACATCAGGATATGCAAACGGTGTATACTTCATGAACCTGCGTGGAAATGGTTTTGATACCAATATCAGGTTTTTTGTAGCGCGCTAATAAGATTTTAAAGAGTCAATGGAAATGGAGGTTAGCACAAGGCTAACCTCTTTTTTTGCCCAATGGTTAAATACTGTTGTCAGAATCCTTAAAATAATTATTTTTGCGCCTCCTAAAAAATGGCGAGGTAGCTCAGCCGGTTAGAGCGCAGCACTCATAATGCTGAGGTCGGGGATTCGAGCTCCCCCCTCGCTACGAAAGAAAAGGCAGAAGTAATTCTGCCTTTTTTGTTTTTACACGGTTAGGAGCGTTGATTTGATACAAAAGCCTAATTTCATAAAACGAATACGGATATGCAGTTGGTAATAATAGATTATGGGGCAGGCAATGTGCAATCGGTGCAGAACGCCTTTGCGCGCCTGGGATTAGAATCTATAGTAACTGCGGACAGAAATATAATAGGGGCTGCTGATAAGGTGGTGTTTCCCGGAGTGGGCCATGCCAAAAGCGCCATGGAGCAAATACACAAGCTGGAACTGGCCGATACGATAAGAACACTAAAACAACCTGTACTGGGAATATGCCTAGGTATGCAGCTGATGTGCAGCTGGTCTGAAGAGGGTGGGGTAGAAGGGCTGGGTATCTTTGATGCCAAGGTACTACGGTTTCCAAATGAGCTGAAAGTGCCGCAGGTGGGCTGGAACAGGGTGCAGCAGGTGTCTGATGCTTATGGTAGCTTTGATAAGGAGCACTTCTATTTTGTACATAGCTATTATGTGCCTGTAAATGAGGCTACCGTGATGCAATGCGAGTACGGACTACCTTTTAGTGCGGGTATGCGCAAAGATAATTTTACTGCTATGCAGTTTCACCCGGAAAAGAGCGGTGTGGCCGGTGAGCGGTTGCTGAAACAATTCTTAAATAACTAGTATACAACGATGGTAATAATACCTGCAATAGATATAATAGGTGGTAAGTGCGTAAGGCTGACCAAGGGCGACTATGAGCAGAAAAAAGTGTATGCTGATGATCCCGTGGAGGTAGCTAAGGGATTTGAACAGGCAGGATTGAAAAGACTACATGTGGTGGACCTGGATGGTGCAAAGAGCAGCAGGATAGTTAACCATGAGGTGCTGGCGGCTATAACGAATCAAACATCGCTGCAGGTGGATTTTGGTGGAGGTATAAAGACCGATGCGGATATAGAGCTTGCATTTGCCTGTGGGGCGCAGCAGGTGACCGTAGGAAGTATAGCTGTGAAGGATAGCACAACCTGCCTGAGATGGCTTAAGAAGTATGGCAGCGAGCGCATAATACTAGGTGCTGATGTGATGGGCGAGTATATCGCTGTACATGGCTGGCAGGAAACAAGTACGCTTGCGCTGTTTCCCTTTCTGGAGCGCTACCTGGGCGAAGGTGTAAAGTATGTGATATGCACGGATATAGCCAAGGACGGCATGCTGCAGGGCAGCTCAATAGAATTGTATAAAAGAATACTGGAAAAATTCCCTTCTATACAACTTATAGCCAGTGGGGGAGTGGATGGTATGCAAGACCTGAGAAATCTACAAAGTGCGGGCTTGTACGGGGCTATAGTGGGCAAGGCAATATATGAAGGCAGGGTAACTGCGGATGAACTGGCTAAGCTGTAACTTAAACCAACCCTAATTACTCTTCGTTCAGCTTATTGTATGCACGGATGAATAGTGCACCCAGGTTTTTGTGCGGAGGTATATAATCCTGAAAGCGCTCGTAGGCTTGCTTATTGTTTTTAACCTTACCCTCCAACGCGCTCCACACTGTGTACCAGTTGATGTCGCGGAAATTCCTTACATCTTCGGCCAATAGCTTAACCAGGGGATTGTTGACGAACATAGTACCTATCTGCTTGGAGGAGATAACGCTCACATTGGGGCTGCGCTCGAATATGCTGCTAAGGCTGTTGTAGCCACCACAGCTACCCAGGATAAAAATGGCAGTATTGTTGTGTATCTTTTCGATGGTCTTGTATGCGTAGTAACTATGCCCGCGGTGAATCATGATATCCGGCTCCTGCTGCAGGCTGTCCAATAGCTTTTCTATCATTGGCTGGCCTATGTATTCGCTCTTTGGCCTGTTGGCATAAATGGATACAAATGCTCCCTCGCGGCTCATGATTTTGACATAATGCTTATGCTCCTGAATGATCCAGTTTGGGTCGCGGAACTCGGCAAGGAATGTTTTGAAGGAAGCATCGCCATCTTCATCATCATAGAAATACATCTGCCAGATGTTGTGCCTGTTCCGGCGGAAAAGAGACTCGAAATTTACCTTGTCGATAGGAGGCAGCTGGTACTTGGCAGCTATAGAAGCGAACCAGTTGTTTTTGAACATGGCATCGCCTACAAACAAGTTGGTAAGCAGGCCGTAAAGCACTTCGCCTTGTTTGTGCTTCGCAATTTTTACGCGTTCAAATTCTTTCTTGATGGTACTTTTCAGCAGGTCTAAAATGATGGTGTCTGTAATGCTGCCGAAGGCGTCGGCCACCTCTACTGCCTGAGATGCACTGTTTGGCGAAGCCTCCAGATTGCTGGCAAAATCTACCATCAGCTGCTGCCTTTGCTCCGGCGTCATGGTATTCAGAAATACCTGGAGCTTGCCGTAGCTTGCGCACATTTTAATAAAAGTACGGAAGCGATTGAAGCCAACGGTAGTAAGAAATTCATATCCGTTTGCGCTATCCAGCTTGGCAAGCAAACGCTTGAAACAACCATTGAAGGTAGAGGTGAAAATTTCTTCTTCGCTATATACCATGAGCGTATACAGCTCTTTGGTGGTAAGTGAATCGCTGTTTGCAAAGCGGATGTTGTCGGCCTCGTTGTGCAGGTCGTTGATTACACGCACGTATTTAAGGCTATAGGTCTCCAGGTCAGCTTCGAGTGAATGCTCTGCGAGTGGATGCGGGTTGATGCGGGTTTCTAAAAGCTGCTGCAGGTAGCGGTATTGGTCTTTGCCAATATCGTGTGCAGAATCCAGGGATAGCTTGCCTTTAGCAATAGGGTCGAGCAGGGTATATGCGTTGGTACTTTTGCCAAAGCGTTTTTCGATACTGAGCAAGGTAACCACATCAGGGTCACTGCTGCGTTTCAGGATCTGCATGATGGGGTGGTCCTGCAGGAAGTATTTTTTTGCTGTAATGGGAGCTGAAACGGCTGCCTTAGATATTATTTCGGTGGCGTAAGGCTTATCATCGTACAGGAAGTGGTTTTCCAAAACCTGCACCGGATATTGGCTGGCAATATGGTTCAGGAATTTGGGTGTAGCCTCCTCATTTTTGAAGAATCCGACTGCACGAATCGATACCTGTGGGTTGGTGTAGTAGAAGGATTCGAGATTGCCTTGCAACACGGCATTCATACAGCCGAGTATATGTACCAGCAGCTTGTCGGTTTCGTCCATCCTGTAAAAGTTGGATCGATTGACACGGCGGAGGTGATAGAACAGCTGCTCGTTAAAATTATTCCTATCCAGCTTGTCGAATACCTTTTTGTCGAGTATGCGCTGCATGTAATCTACTATCTCGAAGTAGATAAAATTGGCTTGCTGGCTGATAGCGGTATCGCCTGCATTGATAAAGTGGTCGAGCTTGCCATCGAGCTTGTCTATCCTGTCCTGCTCGGCATCTATAAGGCCGGGACGCTTAACGACGGTAGAGTCCTGTGCTGATACTGATAAAGAAGAGCACAAGGCCATACCTGCCAGAAGCAGCTTGCCGGTAGAGAGGAAGTTTTTTATATATTGGATGGTACTCAAATGCCTAGTATTTGATAATAAGCCCTGCTAAATAAAGATTTTAAATTTTGATATGGTGGTACATAGTCAGCGAACATTGGATTGCCACCTATTTTGAGGCGCATGGAGTCCCAAAAGTCTTTCCAAATAATGGGTTTGTCGTTTCTTATGTTCTCATTCAGCGTAAATATCATTGGGTCGTTTACGCTTTTTGTGCCGATTTGCTTGGTAGCAATAATGTGTGCATCGGGTGCATTATCCACCGCATTGGCAAGCTTGTAAAAACCGCCGCAAGAGCCAACAAACAACAACTTAACGTGCTCGTCTACATGCTGCAATGTAGTAACTGTATGAAAGCTGTGCCCCCGGTGTATCATTACTGAAGGGTTAATTTTGTTCAGCTTGAAATACTCCTTAATAGCCTCCTGGCCGTTGTACTCAAATTCCGGTTTGTTGGCGTATATCTCTACATTATTGCCACTCGAACTTTTTATAAGCACATAGCTGCCTTTGTCTTCGACCTTCCATGCCTGATTGTTTTTGAAGGTATTTACAAAGTTGTAGTATGAATCGCGACCATCGGCATCGTTGTAGAAAAACATCTGCTCTACACATCCTTTATTTTCATTTAAAAGGCTGGCAATGGTTAACTGTGTAAGCACCGGAATCTTATATTGCCTGGATATTTTTTTGAACCATGCCTGATCGGATTTGGCACCGCCATCTATAAGGCTTGCCAATACACCGTATACTGCGATGGCGGTTTTGTTGGTGTCTTTGTAAGCCTGGATATACTGCTGCCTGATGCTGCTGTGAAGATTGGCAAGGATGGCGTCGTTTTTGATATTGGTGAGTGCTTCTGCCACATCTACTGCCTCGGTGTGGTTATAGTTGTCTGCATCCAGATTGCTGACAAACTGGATCAATAATGCATCGCGCTCTGCATCGGGCAGTGATTGCATGATAAGCTCGAACTTATTGTAGCTGCTGCACTCGGAAAGGAAAGTGCGGAACTTGCCATAGCTAACACCTTTGAAAAAAGAGGCCAGGGAGCGGGTGTGCAGCTTTTGAAGAAAGCGCAGGAACAAGCCATTAAATGATGCCGTTACCACCTCTTCGCGACCAAATATCATCAGGAAGTATATCTCTTCGGCACTGAGATTTTGTACCGATTTGAATGGCTCCGGATCGTTGAAGGCAATCTTATCGTTTATTTCCCTAACCAGGCGAAGGCAATAGTCTGTCATTTCGCGGTCTACGCTATACTGTCCTATGTAAGACTCGCGGCTGCATATTTTGGCAAGCTCCCTGAACATGCCCTGTGGCGTGGTGCCTGCGGCATCTACCTGTGCCAATGTAAGGCGCCCCTTGATAACGGCATCTGCCAATAGGAAGGCTTTGGTTTGATATCCTGCTGTTCTACCAATGTAAAATAGCTTTTGTACTACTGTGTCGCTGCTTTTGTTCAGCAGAATATAGATAGGATGTGTAGGATTGTAGAGGTAACGCTTAAGGGATGTAGGGGCTTGCTTTGCAGCTACCTCCAATATGCGGGTGCTGTAAAATTTGGATTTGAAGAGGTCTGTTTTCTTCATTACTTCATCGGGCTCTACCTGTGCGGCATACAGCAGTATCTGCTCGGCAAAAGGCTCGTTCATGATGCGCTGCAGGTTTTGCAATGTGCTAAAGAGGTTTTTTTTCAGGGACATGATGTTGCGCGCTTCCTCACTTATTAAAAGGCTTAGGGGAGGCAGTACCTCTACATCTGCTGCCACTACAGGCTCCAGTGCCGGAACAACTGTGGCAAAAGTGTCGGGCTTTTGCACTATCTCAACGATTTCTTTTGCAATGTCTTCTTCTATTTCATCGCGCTTTGGCGCTTTTGGCAGTACATCCTTATCATCATCCAGGGGGCGGTTTATTTTAGTGTTCTTTTCAAATGCTGTTTCTGCCATACGGCCTTTTATCATTTGATTAACAGGCATGTCCTGAAATATGGAGATGTCGGGACGCGGGTCCGGCAACAGCTGTTCGCTTAGTACGGCATAAACGTGGTTGAGCGCCTTTGGGCTCATGAGCTGCATTACCTGATCCAGCTTGCCATTGCGCTCTGCAAAATCGAGGAATGACCTCAGGCGCTCCCCATTGAGGGAATAGATAAATTCGGGTGGGAGTGGGGTGTATATTTTGCGCTTTATGATGTTGAGCATATTGGCAAAAGTCTGCACGCTCATTTCCCTATGGCTATACACGGCAACTGCAAAAGCTTCTTCTGCAGTAAGCAAGCGGAACTGTTCCGCGAGTATGCTCATGTTGTCTTCTACATTCAGGTCATTGACTTTTGGCACGCGGTCTATCGCATACTCCTCCATGCTCCTGTAAATGGAGTATTGCCCAATGGCATCGGGTTGCTTGGAGATGGCTACGGATTTTTTGAACAGCTCCAAAGGGTTGTCTCCAATAGAGTCTGCCTGATCCAAGGTTACATCATCGCGGATGATAGAGTAAATAATATTGTAAGCTTTGGAACTGGGGCCAAACTCCTCGTAAATATCGATGATGGCCTGAGAAGCCGGAGCCTTGCTCTCCTGCATCAGGTAGGATACTTCGTTTTCGGAAGTAAGGTAGCGCTTAACGGAAAAGGGAGCATAAGCGGCGGCAGAGTCCACAATACCAATGGCAAAAGGCCTGCCTGCAAAGTGAACTGCATTGCGCAGGAGTATATCGGGATTGATATGCACATATTGCAGCAGGAATATGCGCGCAATAGAATCGTCCGGAATAAGTGCCGCATACGGCAGGGAAAAGGTGCGGAAAAGCATTAGGTTTTCCAACAACTGATTGCGGGACTGCCACTCTATCATGAGTGGAAAATAGCGCCATCCATCGGTGTATTTGCCGCTAACCATTTCCTCCTCTGTACCATTTTTATATACAGCATTCATGTACTGGATGATACAGCCGGCATACTTAATGCGCTGTGCGTAGGTAAAAAAAGGCTGCTGGGAATACTTGAATGCGCTATCGCTAAGCTGAAGGAAAAGCGTATCGGTGACCTCGAACTCCGCTTTGATTTTTTGTTTTATAACACTGGATTTCTGAGCCAGGTTGACCAACTGCCTGTTGTAATTAATTTCGGCAGAGTCGAGCTGCTGTGCATAGGTAGTGCTGCAGCAAAAAAGTAACCCGATAATCAGAAAAAAAATGTGCTTCACCGTGTTATTAACCTATGGTTGTTTTCTACGACAAATAAATAGCTTAGGTTTGTTAAAGTTATCCACTTCAACTTAGATGCGATTTATACAGTCTATTTTATTTATCACGTTGATTTCGTGCGTCTTCTACTCTTGTAAAGATAAGGCAAAGCGCGCCAAAATTTATCATGAAAATATAGGTATGCAGACTGCCATAGTGGTAGATAGCGTATTGGATTACGGGGATGCTTTGCGGACTTATAAAAAGCAGGTAATAGCTGAGGTGACCACGGCCTACCTATGCAATATACGCTACCACTGCAGCAATGTGCAGGCAATGAAAGACTTTGACGGAGATGCATCGCTGCGCAATGCCTCTGTTAAATTGCTAACGTATTACAATTCGTATCTGGAGGGCAAAGTAAATCCATACGTATCTACGCTACAGGGAGATAGTCTGGATGAGTACCAGGTGCAGGTGATAGATTCTCTCTACCAGGAATTTTTTGAAAGTGAAAAGCCGTATTGGCAAGAGTATAACTCTGCCGAAAAGGCTTTTAGTGAGCGTTATGATATACTTTCGGTAAAGTAGCTAAAATAAACTTTTATGCATGTGCCTGAGCCAGCTGCGGCTCTGCCTGTATAACCTGTACTGTGTTACCAGTATTACTTTCCTGAGTTGTATTCTTATTTTCTACTCCATGTATTTCGCGCAGCCAGGATACAATTTCCGGTAGTATTTCTTCTACATTTTCGTGCATAAGGGCATGGGTCATATCCGGGAATACGACCATTTTCTTTTTGCTTTTAATTTTGTCGAAAATCTTTTTGGTGTATGCCAATGGAAAGATGGAATCTGCATCGCCCTGGAATACCATAATCGGTGTTTCGACATCTTCAACGGGCTTGTCCATTTCGGTATTGGCTAATGACTGAAGCGCGCGCAGGGAAATAGTTTTAAGGGTAAGCGGGTCGCTTTCCATAAAGTTTTTGGCATTGCCGAAATAACGCACCGGAATTTTTTCGAGATCCAGATAGCCGGTGACAGGAATCTGTGTTTGGGGTATAAGGTCGGTAGCTTTGTTGAGTATAAGTTTCAGGTATTTGAAAATACGCGGGAACTTGACCA
>DLGO01000107.1:0-8464 GCA_002482725.1 Bacteroidetes bacterium UBA7692
TTACATTGCTTACGCGAGAGGGTTAAGACACCAAGCTCAGCGAGGGCAGCAAATACAGGGTCGATAGTGACCAGGAATGTTCTTTGAAATGATGAAGAGAGATGCCATGAGGTATGGACGTGGCGGATGGGCCATGCGCGAAGGATGGCAGCGGCTAGCCCGGAATGGAGCGCAGCGCAATGAGGACTAATAGCGGACAGCCTGACCCGTAGGGGCGCGCCATGATGGATGCGGAGAAAAGAGTGGGGAGCGTAATAGCCAAGGTGATGCATACACGAAGCGAACGGCAACCGATTTGCTTTTTCAGGCGATCTGTTGTATATTTGCACCGTCTGATCTACGCATCAGGCACCAACGGGTAGAGTGCTTCCAGCTTCTGCCCGTTACTTTTTTATAGCGGTTCCGGTTGCCTGCTGCGCTATTTCCCCTCCCCGTCCTATTCAGATTGTTGATAATGTATTAATAATATTTTAACTTATACGAATAGTATAGTCCGTATCTTTATGGGTATAGTCACCGCAAGTGGCTTCATCTTACCAAACATCTCTTTTATGGAATCTCTGATTGATAAAAAGTGGAGGAAGTTGGACGGAACGCGCATTGAGCCATCGATATGGGATGCCGTAGAAAACGCGCTGATACAGGAGCGCGCATTGAATAACCCGATAAAAGTGTGCATAGGCACCGACTCGCAGGTGCGGGGATTGGATACAGAGTTTGCCACCGTAATAGTGGTGCTGCGCAAGGGCCGCGGGGGGTACATGTTTATCCAGAACGAAAAAAGCACCCAGAAAATGTCGATAAAGGAGCGACTGCTGATAGAGGTTTCGCGCTCTATAGACATAGCCTATAAGCTATGCCCGCTGTTCGACAAGTACAAGACCGAGTTGGAGGTACATGCCGACATAAACACCAATCCGCGCTTCAGCTCCAATGTGGCGTTGAGCGAGGCCATGGGCTACATCATGTCGATGGGGTTCACCTTCAAGGCAAAGCCTGATGCCGTAGCAGCCAGCTGCTGCGCCAATAAGGTGTGCTAAAATGAGAGCGTAAGAAACAGAGCGGAGAAACGGGAATAGAGTATTATTACTCTACCAAACCCCTACCCTGCTTGCGTATCTTACCATCCTCTTGCAGGCGGTTCTTGATACGATCCAGCACTCCGTTGATGAAGTCTTTGCTCTTTGGGGTGCTATAGAATTTGGAGATGTCTATGAACTCGTTGATGGTCACCTTTACCGGAATGGTAGGGAAGAACAGCAACTCGCACAGGGCCATTTTCATCAGTACCAGGTCAAGCGGCGCGATACGGTCCATTTCCCAGTTGTTCAGGGCAGGCTCTATATATTTCAGCAGGTCGTCGTTGTGGTCTACCGTTTTACGCAGTAGCTCCACTGCATATTGTTTCTCGTCGTTCCATACACCCACAGCATCCATAAAGTGCGCCGTGTTGCCTTCTTTGAAAGCCTCGATAAACTTCTGGATAACCAGCATCAATAGCTGCCCGTCGTCATCAGAGTTTACGAACAGCTCCTCCATGTGCATATCCAGGTCTTCGCTTTTGGTAAACACCTGCTTTACCAGAAATGCCAGTATATCCTTATCTGCCTCCAAGGTAGATGTGTTCAGCTTGGCAAACTCCTTGTAGCGCAGCTTGGTAGTCAGCTCTGTGTACAGCTTGCGCACCAGGTCGCGGTCTATGTTTTGTGTCACATTATACTGCTTGTACAGCTTTTGGTATTCCAGGTTGTCTTCCAGGGCCAGTACCACGCGGTTGGCAGCCACCAGGGTGCTTACCATTTTGTCCTCGTCGGTCTGTATGTACTTGGCCATTTTTTTGGCCTTGTCTACCATAGAGTATTTGCACACCTCTATAGCATACTGCAACAAGGTTATATACAAGCCTACGGTACGGTTGATGTTAGTGTCCAGCTGGCCTTCCAGGAATCTCAACGTAGTATCAGGGCTCAGCTCTTTGCTGTACAAAACCTGCATCACCTTAACCCTTAAATTTCTTCTGCCTAACATAACCTCTTGTTTAAAATATTTAACCTGACTAAAATTGTATGAATCCCTTATCGCGCCTGCTCTATGCGCTCCACGGCTATCTTCACTGCCGCCTCGTGCGTAGATATGTTTTCGGACGCGCTGCGCTCCACTATCTGTATGGTCTTGGTGTAGATGTTCTCTATAAGACCCATGGCTTTCTGCTTGTCGTAGCCAAGAATCTCCTGGTAGCAGTTGATGACACCGCCGCCATTGATAAGGAAATCGGGCGCATAGATAATGCCCCTGTCGCGCAGCATATTGCCGTGCAGCACTTCGTCTTCCAGCTGGTTGTTGGCCACACCTGCCACCACCGCACATTTCAGTTGCGGTATGGTTACAGAGTTGAGGCTGCCACCCAGCGCACATGGCGCGTAGATGTCTGCATCTATGGTCAGTATATCGTCCAGGCTTATTTTGGTAGCGCCAAACTCGGCTGCCACTGCTGCTGCTACATTGTCTTTGATATCTGCCAGGTACACTATGGCACCGTCTTTGGTCAGGTGCTCGGTCAGGTAGCGGCCCACATGGCCTACACCTACTACCACTACCTTTTTGCCGGCTACGCTATCGCTGCC
This sequence comes from Bacteroidetes bacterium UBA7692, assembly GCA_002482725.1. Lineage (GTDB taxonomy): Bacteria > Bacteroidota > Bacteroidia > Chitinophagales > LD1 > UBA7692. Next base: position 2,625 of record DLGO01000107.1, read on the forward strand.
AAAGGCTTTGTTGGCCGCAGCCTTCATGCCCAGATACACGCCATAGGCAGTAAATGGGGACGGGTCGCCTCCACCACCAATCTCCACAGGCTTGCCGCTTACGTGGCTGGTGCTCTGCATTATCTGTACTATCTCTTTGGTGCTGGTGCCTACGTCTTCGGCAGTTATGTACTTGCCTTTCAGCGACTCTACGAACTCGCCAAACTTTTTCCAGTAGGCATCGGTGCGCTGTGCAGGGTTATCGCTTATGATTACCGATTTGCCCCCGCCTAGGTTTATTCCGCTGATGGATGACTTGAAGGTCATGCCGCGGCTCAGGCGCAATACATCTTTTAAGGCAGCTTCGGAGCTGGCATAGTTCCAGATACGGCAGCCGCCCAGCGAAGGGCCAAGCGTAGTATCATGAATTGCGATGATGCCGCGCAGTCCGGTAGCGCGGTCATTGAAGTATAGCACCTGTTCGTGCCCCATTTGGTCAACCATTTCGAACACTCCCGAAGAAGTATTTCCTGTTGCAACATCTTTTAAAGAACTCATTAGCCGGTAGATTGTTAGTTTTGCAATTCGGCTGCGAAAGTAGACTTTTTAGGCAATGTGGAAAGGGCATTAATGCATTGCAGCTGAATTTTATCTGATTTATATTTACATACAGTGAAGCATCTCTTGACTTTAAAGCCATATTTCGGCAAGTATAAAATACGCATTTTCAGCGGGATTATGTTCGTAATCCTGGCCAACGCATTCAGTTCTACCACCCCTATACTGGTAGGGCGAGCGGTAGATATGGTAGTGCGCGAACTGGGCAAGGTAACACCCGGCCTGGAGCCAGAGCTGGTATTGGCCCTTAAAAGCGGCCTGGCCACTACCCTGCTCATTTTCTTTGCCACCTACCTGGGCGTAGCGCTTATGGAGGGGCTTTTTACCTTCCTGATGAGGCAAACAATAATAGTAGTATCGCGCCTGATGGAGTACGACCTGAAAAACGACCTGTACGCACAGTACCAACACCTGGACACGGCCTTCTACCGCCGCAGCAACACCGGCGACCTGATGAACCGCGTTACCGAAGACGTAAGCAGGGTGCGGATGTTCATCGGCCCGGCCATCATGTACTCGGTCAACTTGTTCTTTACCATTACTTTTTCCATAGCTATCATGCTCAGCATAGATGTAAAGCTGACCATGCTGGTGCTGATACCGCTGCCGATACTATCCTTTATCATATACTATGTAAACAACCTGATAGAGAAAAAAAGTAGCGTGATACAGGCAAAGCTGTCGGACCTGACTACCAAGGCGCAGGAGACTTTCTCGGGTATACGCGTGGTGCAGGCTTATGTGCAGGAGCGGCAGATGCTCCACCACTTCGAGCGCGAAAGCGACGACTACAAGGAGCAATCCCTTAGCCTGGCAAAAATTGACGCTATCTACTTCCCGGTTATGACCTTCCTGATTGGCTGCAGCCTTATCATCGTCATATTTGTAGGGGGCAAAGAAGTAGGCGCAGGCAGAATGACCGCCGGTAACATCGCCATGTTCATCATGTACATCAATAAGCTGATGTGGCCGGTAAGCTCCCTGGGCTGGGTGGCATCGCTGATACAAAGGGCCGCCACCTCCATGAGGCGTATAAACGAATTCATGAAGCAGGCACCCGCCCTGAAAGACGAAGGCACCATAGAGAAAAAAATGGAAGGGCATATCAAGTTCAACGATGTAACCTTCGTTTTCCCCGATACAGGCATCAAGGCATTGCAGCACCTGAGCTTCGAAATACCGAAAGGCCAGCGCTGGGCTATAATAGGCCGCACAGGTTCGGGCAAAAGCACCATAGCCGAGCTGATTATGCGCATGTACGATGTAAGCACCGGCAGCATAGAAGTAGACGGGCAGGACATCCGCAACTGGAAGCTGGGCAACCTGCGCCACCAGATAGGCTATGTGCCACAGGATGTGTTCCTCTTCAGCGAAACCGTTTCCGAGAATATCGCCTTCGGGTTAAATGAGACCGTACAGGCCGAAGTGGAGCAGTTTGCAGGCTATGCATCCATAGATGCCGAGATAAGCCGCTTCGCCGAAGGTTACGAAACTATGGTCGGCGAAAGGGGTGTTACCCTCTCCGGTGGGCAAAAACAGCGCATCAGCATAGCGCGTGCCCTGATCAAAAAACCGAACCTATTAATATTAGACGACTGTCTTAGTGCGGTAGATGCCTCAACAGAAAAAGCCATACAACAGCAGCTCGACCAGGTGCTGGAAGGCAAAACGGCCATCATCATCACCCACCGTATTTTCTCGCTTTTGCACTTCGATAATATACTGGTACTGAACGATGGCGCCATAGCCGAGCAGGGTACACACGAGCAGTTGCTACAGAAACGCGGCTTCTACGCAGACCTGTACGCACACCAGCTTACGGAACAAAAAGAGCGCAGTGATTTAGCAGCGTAAATTCGCAGTTTTAACTAAATACCTGCATGTTATTAAGACTCAACTGATTGTCCATAATTGCCAAACACAATTTTTACAATTATTTCATTATGATTATTTGGTAATCTTAAAAGAAATAAACCTATATTAGCATTGCACAAACAAAACTTTTGTAAGAGTGGAAAATAATGGCGGTAAATACAGCGGGTTTTTTAGCAAGAAATTAAGGGCAGGAAAACGCAGGACCTATTTTTTTGATGTTCGCAGCACCAAGCAAGGCGACTTCTTTTTAACAATTACAGAAAGTAAAAAGCGATTCGATTCAGATGGCTATGAGATGCACAAGATCTTCCTTTATAAAGAGGATTTCAGCACTTTCATGGATGCACTGAACGAAACGGTGGATTATGTGAAAACAGAATTGATGCCGGACTACGATTTTGCTGCCGAGCGCCAGTTCTTCAACCAGGATAAATCGAACAACTACAACGAAAGCGAAAGCGGTGACCTGGAAAAAAGCTACAACAGCAATGGTTTAGAGAAAATAGAGGGCGAATCTTTCAGCAACGCCACCGAACCAAAAGAGAAAACACTGAACGAAGAAGACATGAGCTGGAACTAATAGTTCCCTCCACCATATACAAAAGGAAAAGCCACCCGAAAGGTGGCTTTTTTTATGGCAGCTATGCCAGTATGTACTCTTTAAGCAATTCATAGTCAGCCTTTATAGAATGCTTCTTAGCTTCCTTACCTTCCAGACTCTTCAGTGCCTCCGGTATAGCAGGATACTCACCCAGCGCATCCTTCACCACATCTATAAACTTGGCCGGGTGGGCAGTCTCAAGGAACAGTCCCGTAGCATCAGGGCTTTTCTTCAGCTCTTCCTGTAGTGCCATATAGGCCACCGCACCATGCGGGTCCAGCGTATAGCCGGTAGCATCATGCACCTGCTTCATGCAGGCCAGGGTAGCCTCATCGCTGTAGTGGTAGCCAACCAGGTCCTGTTGCATAGCTGTCAGGCTATCGCCATACAGGTGCAGCATCCGGCTGAAGTTGCTCGGGTTGCCCACATCCATAGCATTCGATATAGTCTGTACCGATGGTGCAGGGGTATAGACACCGCTCTCCAGGTAATCCGGCACTATCTTGTTGCTGTTGGTCGCCGCTATAAACCGCTCTATCGGCAGCCCCATGCGCTTAGCTATAAGCCCTGCCGTCAGGTTGCCGAAGTTGCCACTTGGCACCGATACTATTAGTGGCTTGCCCAACTTACTCAACTGCGCGTATGCATGAAAGTAGTAGAACGACTGCGGAAACAGGCGCGCAAAGTTGATGGAGTTGGCCGATGCCAGGTTTATCTTACCCTCCAGTGTGCTGTCGGCAAAAGCCTGCTTCACCATCGCCTGGCAATCGTCAAAGGTGCCTTCCACTTCTATCGCGCTGATATTGCCGCCGAGGGTGNNCTGTAGCTCTTGCAGGGGGCTTACTTTCCCCTTCGGGAAAAGGATGGTAACGCGTATGCCCTTCTTGTTAAAGAAAGCATTGGCCACCGCGCCACCTGTATCACCCGATGTAGCCACCAGAATATGGATATCCGGCACCGCATGGTGCGCTATCAGGTACTCGAACAGTCCCGCCATAAACCGCGCGCCTACGTCCTTAAATGCCAGCGTTGGCCCATGGAAAAGCTCCAACACATAAGTATTGCCCGCCACCTGCTGCACAGGCAGCGCAAAGCTCAACGTATCTTCTATAATGCGCTTCAGGCTATCCTCCTGCACATCATCGCCAAACATCGCCTTGCCTGCGGTAAAGGCCATATCCGTCAAAGCCATATCGCATATGGTATCAAAAAACGAAGCAGGTAGTTGTGGTATGCGCTCCGGCATAAACAAGCCCGAGCTGCCTTGTATGCCCGTCAGCACCGCCTCCGTCAGCGATACCTTCTTATCAGGGCTATTGAGATTAAAATATTGCATGTTGCTCTTATGATTACTCCTGAATAATATACGCTCCCCTGCTGTTCACCTTGCTCACATACACCTCGCTGCCCAGGCCTATTTTCTCCAATGCTTCCTGCATCGCCTTTCCTGCCTTTTCAGCCACCTCTGCCGAGGTGCTTAGCGAAAACACCGATGGCCCCGAACCCGAAATGCTGCAGCCCAGCACACCGCTTTCCAGTGCTGCCTGCTTCACTTCATCAAAGCCCGGTATCAGCAATCCCCTTATCGGCTCCGCCACCACGTCTTGCAGCGAGCGGCCTATCAGCTCATAGTCCGAGCGCATCAGCCCCGCTATCAGCCCGCCCAGGTTGCCCCATTGGCGTATGGCATNNTCCTGCTTCAGCACCTTGCGCGCGTCCTCGGTGCGCAGCTCTATCTGCGGGTGCACTATGGCGCAGTGCAGGTCGTGCGGCGCTTCTATCTTTATCACATCCAGTGGCTCGTAGCTGCGCACCAGCACAAAGCCTCCCAACAGCGCAGGCGCCACATTGTCGGCATGTGCCGAGCCACAGGCTATGCGCTCCGCCTCCATAGCAAATGGTACCAGTTGCGCTCTTGTCAGCGGGTTGCCCAACAGCTCATTGGCAGCCACCAAAGCAGCCGCTGCGCTTGCCGCACTCGACCCCAGGCCACTGCCCAGCGGCATCATTTTCTTTATCCTTATCGAGAAACCATCGTTCCTGTCCAGGTGCTTCAGCAGGGCTATGATGGCCACTGCGGCTGTATTCTTTTCGGCTATCAATGGCAGCTTACCGTCATCGCCTGTTATGGATAAAACCTCCACTACATTCTTGTCATTCAGCGATACTATTACCTCATCGCCGGGTTGCTCCACAGCAAAGCCCAGCACATCAAACCCACACGCCACATTGGCCACAGTTGCCGGGGCAAATGCCCTTACTTCGTTTCCCATCTTACTTATTCACAGATTTGATGATATCGGCATAAACACCCGCCGCAGTTACCGCTGCGCCTGCACCCGGCCCCTTTACTACCAGCGGATATGCGTTGTATCTTTGGGTGGTAAAGCAAAAGCTGTTCTCCGTGCCTGCCAATGAATAAAACGGATGGCTGCTGTCTATTTCTTTCAGCGCTGTAATAGCTTTCCCGTTTTCAAACGTAGCCACATACTTCAACTTGTTCCCTTTCTTGCTGGCCTTTTTCAGCTTGGCAGTAAAGTCAGCATCAAAGCCCTTCAGGTCTTTGAAAAACGCCTCTACATCTGCCGACTGCCTGCATGCCACCGGCACCAGGTTCTCTATCTTCACATCTTTCAGCTCCATAGTGCTGCCGCATTCACGCGCCAGTATCAGTATCTTCCTGGCCACATCTGTTCCGCTAAGGTCGTCGCGCGGGTCAGGCTCTGTATAGCCCAGCTCCTTCGCTTTTTTCAGCAGCTCGGTAAAC
>DLGO01000107.1:8477-28529 GCA_002482725.1 Bacteroidetes bacterium UBA7692
ATCAAAGTTGTAAAACAGGTAGTTCAATGTACCCGACATCACCGCTTCTATTTTTATCACTTCATCGCCGCTCATCAGCAGGTCGGTCAGTGTATTTATTACCGGCAATCCTGCACCAACGTTCGTCTCGTATAGCAGGCGGGCATTGTGCTTCATGCTCAGTTGCTTTAGCTTTTTGTAGTATGCCAGTTTGCCCGAGCAGGCACGTTTATTCGGCGTTACCACAGCTATGCCGCTTTGCAACAGCTCCTCATAAAATGGTACCGGACCATCGCTGGCAGTAGCATCTACAAATATGCTGTTAGGCAGGTTCAACTGGTGTATACGCTCTATAAACTTGTACAGCGTGCCTTGCGGCGCGGCAGATAGCTTCTTCTTCCATCCGTCAAATGCATTGCCGTCTTCATCAAAAAAGAACTGCTTGGTATTGGCAATGCCTATCACGCGCACCTCCATCAGGTGTTTCTCGCGCATGTATTCCTGCTGCTGCTGTATAATAGATAGCAGGTTGCCCCCTACCAATCCCGGCCCCAGCAAAAAAACATTCAGCACTTTCTTATCGCTCAGGAAGAATACTTCATGCAAGGCATTCAATGCCTTGCTCTGGTCTTTCTCTTCTATCACCGCGCTTATGTTGCGCTCGCTGCTACCTTGCGCTATGGCTACTATGTTTATGCCATTTTTGCCCAATCCGGCAAACATCTTAGATGCCGTACCCGGCAAGTGGCGCATGTTATCTCCCACTACGGCTATTATCGACAGCCCATCTGTCACTATGGTTTCATCTATTGTCTTTGCCTGTATCTCATTGGCAAACTCATCATCTATTACTGCCTTCGCCCGCTTCTCATCAGTACTTAATACCGCAAGGCAGATGGAGTGCTCCGAAGATGCCTGGCTTATGAGTATGATATTGACATTACCTTTACTAAGCGCAGTAAACAACCTGCCCGAAACGCCCGTTACGCCCAGCATTCCGCTTCCCTGCACGTTCAGCAGGCTGATGCCCGACAGCGACGATATACCTTTAACCGGATGGTCCAGGTCTTCGCTTTTGCCTGATATCACCGACCCCGGGAATGTAGGGTTAAATGTATTCTTTATCCAGATTGGTATCTTGCTCTGCATGGCAGGCTGCATCGTAGCCGGAAATATCACCTTAGCACCAAAGTGCGACAATTCCATCGCCTCTTCATACGATAGTTGCTTTAGCGGAAATGCCTGCGGCACCTTGCGCGGGTCGGCAGTCAGCATACCATCCACATCGGTCCATATATCTATGGCGGTAGACTTCAATGCCGCACCCACTATAGATGCTGTATAGTCCGAACCGCTCCTGCCCAGTGTGGTAGTTTCACCGCTTTCGTTAGAGGCTATAAAGCCCGTTATTATCTGTGTTCCGCTATGCTCCTTAAAATAGTCGCGGATCAGTTTATTGGTCTTAAAGAAATTCACTTTGGCATAGCCAAAGGTGTTATCTGTTTTTATAAAGTCCCTTGCGTCTGCAAATGCAACAGAAGGTAAATGCTTCACCAATGCTTCGCTCACTATATATGCCGATAACCGCTCCCCAAAGCTGATAACAAAATCGCGCGTCTTGGCCGATAGTTCCTTTATCAGGCTTACACCGCGCAGCACATCGTTCAGTTGGTTCAGCGTTTGCACCACATTGCCCAGCACGTGCGGCTGCTTTTGCACCGGCACCAGCTTCTTCACCACCTCGCAGTGGCGCGTTTCTATTTCTTTATGCAGTGACTTGTAGCTTTCATCGCCTTTCAGGGCCAGGTTGGCCATTTGTATCAGGTCGTCAGTAACACCGCCAAAGGCAGATACCACTACCGCTATTTCCTTGTGTTGTTTATGGGCAGCTTTTATTATGTCTATCACACCACCTATGCGCTCTGCATTGGCAACAGAAGATCCTCCGAATTTTAAAATATACATGAATGCGAGATTTGTAACTAAATTTGAAAGAGCAGATAATATTCGGCATTTTATACTGAATATCCTGTCCTGTAACGTTAATTGTCGAAAATTAGTTACAACATTAAATTAATATCAAATACGATAATAATTTAATTTAATCAAATACTATTGCAAGTATCCTATTATCTTACAGGTAATCCTTCAGATTAAATTTCCGTTGGCTCTTCTTTTCAGATGCTTTGCTTTTAGATTCAAGTCGCCTCTTCACCGCATTTTTAGATGGCTTGGACTCTTTCCTTTCCTTAGGTTTTTGCAGCCCGCGTTCCAGTATGCCCAGCAGCTTCAGCACAGCCCTTTCTTTATTGGTATGTTGCGAGCGCGTTTCATCACAGCTCACCGTCAGCGTTTCTCCCTGCACCAGCTTATTGGCCAGCTTCTCCAGCAAGCGCGCCTTTTCATCATCATTAAATACCTGCGAAGTAGCTATACTAAATAAGGCTTCTACCTTAGTAGAAACCTTATTTACATGTTGCCCTCCGGCACCACCGCTGCGGCTTGTTTTATAAGTAAATTCCTTGTGTACGCCTCTTCCTTTCAGCGTTATTATATTAGACATAGCACTGCAAAGATGCTAAAATCCAACCACATCGCTTTTCTCCCCTAGTTCAGTTTAAAGGCTATAGGCAACACATAGCGCACCCTTACATTCCTGCCGCTTTGTTTGCCGGGCTTAAACTTAGGCATCATGTTTACCACACGCAGCGCTTCCTGGTCGCATCCCCCACCTATACCTTTCAGCACCCTGGCATCTACTACAGAGCCATCCGTATTCACCACAAAGCCAATCACTACTTTCCCCTCCAGATCTATATCGCGGGCTTTCGTTGGGTACTCCATATTATCTGACAAAAATTTCCTCATCGCAGCAGTTCCACCTATATACTCAGGCATCTCATCCACTATATCCTTTATCTCTTCCTTTGGTACCGGCTTAGGTTCAGGTATGGCAGGTATAGTTCCGGTACCCCCAATTCTGAATACATCCGGTTCACCTTCAGATGGTGTGCCTTCTATCGCTGCTGCCTGCGCCACAGGTGGCAGGGAGTCCTGCGTTCTCTCTACAGGGTTCGCCACCACATTCATTTCCATTTTCTGATTCGTACTGCCCGTAGAGGGTTTTGGCATATCGGCCTTTGGCTTAGGATCAATTATTTGCACAACCTGTTCTATTATAGAAGGTTTTGCAATTACATCTATGATCGGCGGTGCCTCCCGCTTATCCAGCAGATTCTGTATTGCGGGTATCAGCAATATTGATGCAAAGAAACCATACCCCATAAACATTGCTTTGCGTACATGCTTGTTGTAGTCTGCCCGCAATACATAAGCGCCGTAGGCCTTATTGCGGTTGTGGAAGATAATGTCATCCATTTTTGCTTCCCTGAAATCTATGCGTTCCATAATTTATTTGTTTTATGTACAACGCCCGCTTTCTCCAAAAGCATCGTTTTCAATTGTAATTTGATTGTCATAAAACTCTCTTACCGTTTCAGCCCAAAGTCCACCTTCCAGTTTTCATACTTATCCGTTCATTCTAGTTGTCGTTAGAAAAAAATTGCGTAACCATCCCTTTACTATATCAACCAATGCGCCTTATTTTCTTGGCTCGCGGGAATGCCTCAAAACCCGTAAATAACGCCATGCTAGCCAACAGGTATGTTGTACGATAGATAAAATGGTCTGCGATGACCCACGGCATGTCGAATAATAGATAAACCGGATTTTTGAATCCTGAAACAGAAAAGATATTTGTATTCATGGGTTCTGGAAGAGGAGTATTTTTTAAGCAGCTGTGGTGATTTTCATGGCACACGAAATGGATTATTGGAGTTGAGCGAAGGTTAGCAGGGGTTAAGAGAACCTCCTTTATCAAGACTTCGACATGCCCTTTGGAACATGTCGATGAGCGGGTGAGCAATACCGCACACCCGCATTTGTTACATTGGTTTCCTCTGCGTGATATGCTAGATTAAGAGTGTGGTAATAAGTATTTATAATTAGAATTAATTATTAATATAGCGATATAATAAAATTTATCGCTATGGAAAGTAAAGTCGCTTTAGACCTTTTAAAAGAACCCATTAATAAGCTAATTAAAGGGATTGGCAAAGAATTAGAACAAGCTATAACCAATAGATTGTTGGAGTATCAAGCTGAGGAATATAGAAGGAATTTTTATTCAAAAACTATATTGCATAGAATAGAGCCAAAATCATTAGAAGAATTTTATCAGCCTCTATTTATTATTAATAGAGGTGCAATAAAACCGACTGAATCAGTTTCACAACTATTCAGTAAGCATAATTTTATAACATTAATTGGTAGTGCGGGAAGTGGAAAAAGCACTATTGTGAAATATCTATTTATTAATTCAATTAAGGAAAAATTTAAAATCCCTATTAAAATAGAATTGCGTTATTTGAATGATTTCGAAGGAAGTCTACAAGAGTATATTTATCAGAAAATATTCATGTTTCACAAGTTGGGTGTCTCTAATAGCATAATAGATCGTTTATTAAATTCAGGAGACTTCATATTTTTCTTTGATGGTTATGATGAAATTGATTCTAATTCCAAGTTAGCTGTAACGAAAAGTATGGATGAGTTTGTTCAGAAGTATGGTTCTAATAAGTATTTACTTACTTCCCGGCCATATACCCACATAGAACTGCTTCCGCAATTTACTAATTTTGAGGTTTGTAATTTAGAAGATGATGAGATCGTTGCATTTATTCAAAAGCAACTGCCCAAAGAAGAAAGTGAACTAACACAAAAAATTATTTTAGCTATAGATAAAAAGGAAAACAGTGGGTACAAAACTTTTTTAAGTAATCCACTATTGTTATCCATGTTTATCCTCACTTTTCAATCATACTCTGATATACCAGAAAAGAAGAGTGAATTTTATAGTCAGGTTTTTGATGCGCTATTTTCTTTACATGATAGTATGTCTAAGATGGCATATACCAGAGAGAAAATGTCAGGATTAAATAAAGAGCATTTTGAAGAACTATTAAGGCTATTTTCTTTCATCTCATTTTTTGAAGAGAAGTTTGTATTCTCTCAAGCGTATATAACAGAGAAATTTGAGTTAATAAAGAAAATGAAAAAATCAGTTGATTTTGATAATGAAAAGCTTATAGCAGATTTGCAAGTCGCCATTTGTATATTAAATAAGGAGGGCTTGGATTACTTGTTTCCACATCGTTCTCTTCAAGAATATTTTGCAGCCTCATATGTTAAAACTTTAGGTGTTGAGAATAAGAAAAAATTTTATGGCAAATTACAAACAGAAATAGAAAGTAATTATATGTCTTTATTTAGGAGAGATAATTTCTTAAATCTCCTATATGAATTGGATTTTTCAGCTTACACAAGATACTTGGCAATACCACTCATACAAAAAAATCTGAATGGAATTTTTGAAATCAAGAGGTTTACGGCAAAAAATTCCTATCAATATTATTGTAAGCTCACATTTTTATCTGATTTTATTATGGGGTTTGATAAAAAATGGGATTTGATCTTTGATAAATTCTTTGTAGAAGGACTTAATATCATGTTTAAAGGAGACGGTATAAATCAATTTGTTCTAACCGAGGAAGAAATATATAGAGATAACAGCGAGGATAATGTCAAAAAGGTAATACAAAGTATTAAATCTGTTAAATCGTCTGGGAAGGAAATTATTGCATCTATGGAGCAGATTTTAAATGATATAGATAAGGGTGATGAAGCAATATTAGATTTGATTTCTTAGTATATCCAATACGTGATTTACTCCCGCTATTCGACATGTTCCAAAAGGGCATGTCGAATAATAGATAAACAGGATTTTTGAATCCTGAAACATAGGAAAGATGTTTGTATATATGGGTCATGGAAGATGAATATTTATTGATCAGCTGTGGTGATTTTTATGGCACCAGAAAGTATTGTTGGAGTTGAGCGAGGGTTTGCCGGGCACAACTACCGCTTCACTCCAAAGTCCACCTTCCAACTCACAATAGGTATAATACCCAGATTCCTTTTTACCACAATGCTTGCAGTCACCGGGTCAAAAACCTTGTAGGCCACATTCTGCCGGTTTATCACATTCTGCGCATCAAAGCTCAGCACCCAGCTCCACCGTTTTTTATTGCGCCTGTAGTACGCACCAAAGTCTATGCGGAAATAATCAGGAAGCTTCTCGCTATAGGCTCGCCTGTCATCGGCTACAGTAATATTGGCGGCTATTGATTCATCCAACAATATCGGCGTTATGCGCGTGCCTCCACGCCACAATATCTTGGCCGTAAGCCCTATTATGTTTATCCGTTTCTTGCCTACTACAAATTCCTTTCCTCCCAGGGCATTCATCACATAGTTGGCATTGTAGGCGGTGTTGTACCAGTTGCCGTTTTGCGCGCGGTACTTCGAGTCAAACACCGATGCCGTTAGCATAAAGAAATAGTTTCTTGAAAAGAACTTCTCCAGCGTCAGCTCCAGTCCATAGTTTATACCTCGCCCTTTATTTTGCAGGCGGTAGTTCACAAACCCGTCATACTGGTTCAGTATTGAGAAAGTACTGCCGGCCTCTGCGGCCACAGGCACATCAAACAGGTATTGGAAGTAAGCCTCCGTATGCAGTTTAAAATCTCTGAGGAAAGCAAAGTCATACCCCACAACACTATGTACCGCTCGCGAAAGCGGCAGGTTCTTATTCGCCTGCATTATCCCTTCGCTTGTCTGTACATTGGATACGTATGTAGATAACGCTTCTGTCCTGTTGTGCAGCCCCACCGCAGCGCTCAGCGTATGCGCTGGCTTCACCTTCCACTCCAGGCTCACGCGTGGCTCCACGGCGATCTTCCTGTTCATAAAGAAATACGTCAGGTGCATGCCGCTATTTACCGACAGGCTTTGGCTGAATCTGTGCTTCCATTGCCAGTAAGCTTGCAGTTGATGGGTATTGCCTTGCTGGTCTGCTATGCGCTCCTTTACCCTTTCCTGTTCCTGCCACAAATCGTTGAACAGGTCATATGCGATAAAGCTGTACACCGCTCCTGCCCTTAACACATTCCGGTTATCTACTTTTCTGTTTACAAAGGATGAAAGCCTGAATGTAAGGTAGCAGTACTGCTCCTCCGATATGGTGTATGGGTTAAAGCCATTGTCTACCGTATCATTGCCGCTGCCGTTGTTGGTATAGCTTACTGATGCCACCGACTTTATATAAGTCCTGCCATCGCCGAAAAGATATGTATGCGTTACCCCGCTGGTGCCATACATCTGCTTCTGCGCATACGATGTTTTGTCCGAGATCGATTTCCATAACGCAGTGTCTTTCTTCACGCTTTCTCCCAGGCTGCTTAGCCCTCCCAGGCCGAACAATGTAAACCGCCCTGCCTTCTTCGTAGGGAACACAAAGTTAAAGCTCAGGTCCTGATACTTCGGTGTCACATCACCTGCCACTTTCAGTCCTATCAGGTCCAGTATCTGCAGGGTAGAGTACCTGTAGTTTACCAGGTACGAACCATTATACTTTTTGCTGAATGGCCCCTCAATCATAGCCTCTGTACCCAGCACCCCCAACTGAAAGGTAAACTCTCTCCTGTCTGTATTTCCCTTGCGGAAAGAAAGGTCAAAGACCCCGCTCAGCGCATTGCCATACTCTGCCGGAAAAGCACCCGAGAAAAAATCGGTGTTGCCCAAAGTGTTCGCACTCAGCATAGCCACTCCACCACCGCTGCTGCCTTCGCTGCCCGCAAAGTGGTTCGGGTTGGGTATCTCTACGCCCTCCAGCCGCCACAGCAATCCGCGCGGTGAATTGCCCCTTACTACTATCGCATTGTTATCGTCGCTGGCACTCACCACCCCGGCAAACGATTGCGCCATACGGCTAGGGTCGCCCAGTGTGCCTGCATACCGCTTGTTCTCTTCCATGCTGAACGAGCGTGCGCTAACACTGGCAAATTCATTGTTGGCCTTTGCCCTGTCCTGCTTGCCGATTATTTCTATGGCACCAAGCTGCTTTACATTCTCCGTCAGCTCTATGTTTAGTTGCACCTGCTTGCCGCTGCTCAGCAGTATCTCTTTAGCATAGGCATCATCATACCCGAGAAACGAAAACTTCAATGTGTACCTGCCGGGTTTCAAATCTTTTATGCTGAAGCGTCCGTCCGCTTCTGTCTGTACACCATTCGGTGGGTCACTATTCATCAGCACTACATTCACCCCCGCCATTTGCTGCCCGCTTTCTTTGTCTGTTACGGTGCCATTGATAGATTGCAGGTACTGCTGGCCAAACATTGTGACACAGCACAGCATATACACCAACAGTATCACAACTCTCACGGTGCTATGCTTTGTCCGTGCCTGAAAATATTGCCTGCATCATACTTGCGCTTTACCGCCTGTAGCCTTGTATAATTACCTGCAAAGTATGCCTGCTCCCAGTTTTTGAATCCCAGATCCGGGTAGTTGACATAGTGCGCATTTACCCCATTGGCCGCAAACAATGCCTGTATCTCATTGAACCCTTCTGTTAGGAATTGCTCCCTCTTCGGCACATCCCAATAGGCTTGCAGCTCCGACAAAAACGGCAGCTGCCTGTGCGGATAGCAGGAGCCATCCTCAAAAGCCTTATCTGCGATTGCACCACCCAAAGTATTTACCTGGTATATCAGCCCGGGGTGCGCATGTACCTTNNCCTTTTCTATCGCCTGCGTTATACAGCCTTTTACATCATCAAAATCCTTGTACAGCCCTGCCGATGCGTTCTTAAAATACGCCGCCTCCGGCCTTCCGTAAAAGGTCTTCAGCGCACGGGCTATATCCTGTTGCCGCCAGCCTGCCGTCTTATCCGTTATCGCGCTCAGCGATTCTATGATTGCTTTCAGCTTTGGGCTATCGCCAAAATCCGTCAGCAGTATCGTCAGGGTTTTGCCGTTCAAGACAAATGCAGAAAAGCATGTCTGCGGTATATCTGCAACTATCGTAAACCATTGCTCCAACAAGCTAACCGCCCGCGCAGCATCCAGCTTAAATGCCTTGAAGCGGTGCGACTGAAAGCTCTTTGGCTTTGGGTGTGTTTTAAAGGTCATTTGCGTTACCACGCCAAAGTTGCCATTGCCTCCTCCCCTGCATGCCCACAATAGTTCCGGCTCTTTATGGGTATCCCTTATCACTCCTTCCCCATCCACCAGTTCTACATGGTGCAGGTTATCGCAGCTCAGCCCGTATTTCCTGCTGAAGAAGCCATAACCGCCACCCAGCGCCAGTCCTGCTATACCCACTCCGCCACACGAGCCAGCCGGCAATATCCTGCCCTTTGGCAACACGGCATCATATATATCTGCCAGCGTGCAGCCGGGCTGCACCTGTATTGTGTCATCATCTATCCAGCTTATCTGTTTCATCAGGGATAGGTTAATGACCATATTCCCCTCATTAGAAGATAACCCCTCAAAGCTGTGACCACCGCTCTTCACCGCTATTTCCAGCTTGTGCTTTTTGGCATAAGCTATTGACTGCTGCACTCCCTTCGCGTTTTTACAAACAGCTATTATCAGCGGGTTCTTACTGATGCGTTTATTGAAGCCTGCCTTCAGCACTTCATAGTTTTCATCTCCGGCCGACACAAAAACCACATCATCGTTCATCAGCTTTTCTACCGCTTCGTCCACTGCTTTTGCAGTAGCTGCTTTCTCTTTAGGCTTTTCAGTTGCAGTATTGCATGCGCCTATCAGCAGGCCGGCTCCTGCCAGGCCAAACAGCTTAATGAATTCCCTGCGGTAGTATTCCCTTTGCATGGATTATTCGGGTAGTGGTATCAATAGAACCGCTCGCCCCTGGCCGCTTTGTCGCGCAGCAGTTGCGATGGCGTAAAGCGCTCTCCTACCTCTTTGGCCAGCTGCTCCTGCAACGAAAGTGCCGCGGCAGTTCCCAGCGTATCTATATAGCGGAATGGCCCGCCTTTGAATGGAGGGAATCCCAATCCGAAGATGGCACCTACATCCCCATCCACCGGGTTCTCTATGATATTTTCTTCCAGGCATAATACGCACTCATGTATCATAGCAAAACCCAAGCGGTTCTGTATCTGCACGTCTGTAAACGCCTTACGCGCAGGGCTGCCAAAGAAGGTGTACATACTTTCATCTACGCCTTGCTTCTTGCCTTTTTCGTCGTATTTATAGAATCCCTGCTTGTTCTTTTTGCCCATGCGGCCTGCTTCAAACATTTTCTTCACCGAGCCATTGGTCTTTGCGCCCTTGCGCAGCTTGTAGTAGTCTATCAGCTCACCGCTCATCACGTGTGCGCCTACATCCAAGCCTACTTCATCCAGCAGTGTCACAGGTCCCACAGGGAAACCGTATTTCTTCATAGCCTTGTCTATCTGCGCAGCATCGCAACCTTCTTCTATCAGCAGCAGTGCTTCATTGAAGTATGGTGCCAGTATACGTGTAGTATAGAATCCCGGCCCATCATTCACTACTATATTTGTCTTGCCCTGCCTTGCTCCCAGCTCATAGCAGGTAGCTACTACCCAGTCAGCAGTTTTTGGTGTCTTAACTATTTCCAGCAGCGGCATCTTAGGCACCGGACTGAAGTAGTGCATACCGATGATGTTCTCCGGCCTGGCGGCCTTGGCAGCTATATGCCCTATCGGAAGTGCCGATGTATTGCTGGCAAATATCGCTTCGGGGTTTATGGCAGCTTCTACATCTGCTACCACGCGCTGCTTCAGGTTCACCTCTTCAAACACCGCCTCTATAACTACCTCGGCCTTTTCAAATCCGCTGTAGTCCAGTTTAGATTGCACGCGGTTTATCAGTTCATTGGCTTCAGCTTCTGTCAGGGTTTTGCGCGCCACTTTTTTGCTCAGGTTAGCCCATATCCCTTTTTTGGCAGATGCCAGTGTTTCCTCTTTTATATCCTTCAGCAATACTTCTATGCCTTCGTTGATGCTTACCTCTGCTATGCCTGCTCCCATAAATCCCGCTCCCACCATGCCCAGGGTTTTCACCTCGCGTACAAGGTTTTCCGGGTACGGGTTTTTCTTCTTGGCCGTCATGGCAAAGAAGATGTTTATCAGCTGCCTGCTTTCGTTGGTCAGTATCAACTCTTCAAACTTTACCGCCTCGGCATCATAGCCCTTTGTAAGGCCGCCTTCCATGCCCGCTTCCACACACTCCAGTATGCGCAGTGGTGCAGGGTAGTTGCCCAGCGTTTTTGCCATCAGCATTTCTTTGGCTTTCTTGTAGATGATACCTCGTGTCAGCGAATTGCTCTCCAGCAGCTTCTCCATAAAGGTGCGCTTATCCTGCCGGTGTATCGGCTTCTGCGCCAACTCCAGCGCAAAGTCTATCGCACCCTGCAACAGGCTTTCTTTTGTAGTCAGCCTGTCTACCAGGTTTAGCTTTAGTGCCTTTGCCGCATATATTTTCTTTCCGGTAAGTAGCATGTCCAGCGCACGCTGTATGCCTATCAATCTTGGCAGGCGTTGTGTACCACCACCGCCCGGCAGCAGGCCCAGCATTACCTCGGGTAGTGCCAGATGGGTCTTTCTGTCGTCGCTGGCTATGCGCGCATGGCAGGCAAGCGCTATCTCTGTGCCAGCACCCAGCGTAGCACCGCTCAGGGCAGCTACTATAGGTTTTTTCGATTGCTCCAATCTGTTCAGCGCTACATGCCCCCTGCGGGTTATAGGTTCAAAGTCGCCTTTCTTCTGCACCTTCTGGAACATCTCTATATCCGCACCGGCTATAAAGTCCTTCTTCTTCGATATCATCACGCAGGCTTTTACCTCCGCATCCTTATCTATCTGTTGAAACAGGGCATCGAACTCATCTATCACCGCAGGCGATATTTTGTTGATGGGTGAGTTTTGTTCATCCAGCCATATAATGGCTACACCGTTGCGTTTTTCTAATGTTGCGTAAGGCATTGCTTATGGAGTGTTTTTGTTGTTTAGTTTATAACTGTTCTTTCAGGTCTTCAAGAAAGCTCCTGATGCTCTTCAGTTGGCCTATTAGTTCCAGGTTTCGCTTGGCGGTGCTCAGGTTGCCTTTTATGTGCGCCTTGGCACCTTCTATGGTAAATCCCCTTTCGCGCACCAGGTGGTGTATCAGCTTCAGGTTTTCTATATCCTCTTTAGTAAACAGGCGGTTGCCCTTCCTATCCTTCTTGGGCTTTAGTATGTCAAACTCAGTTTCCCAATACCGTATCTGCGAAGCATTCAGGTGCAGCATCTCTGCCACCTCGCCTATAGCGTAGTACAGCTTTTCTATTTCCTTTTCCCTGTATGCCATTTTTCTCTGCTTCTTCCTGTGAATGTATGGTTTTAGCCTTATGTGGCAAAGTAAAAAATACGGCATGTTAACTTCTTTTCCATCCGTTGCATATTGTACCCTGCTTATTGCACCGCTGTGCCTTATCTTAGCAGGGTGAAAATCAACGATGCGCTCAATTTTGTTTCCAAAATCACCTTCCGCAAAACGCTGAATGCATCCAAGGTGCTGGCCTCTTACTACAGGTCTAAGTACACCTCACAACCCACACAGTGGGGGCTGCCCTTTACCCTATCAATAGAGCCCACTACCAACTGCAACCTCGGCTGCCCCGAGTGCCCCAGCGGCCTCAAGTCCTTTACCCGGCCCACCGGCAATCTGGAAATGGACTTCTACCGCAAAATGATAGACGAGGTAAGCGGCAAGCTGCTTTACCTCTACTTCTACTTCCAGGGCGAGCCTTATATGCACCCGAAGTTCCTGGAGCTGGTGCAGTATGCTGCTGCGCGCAACATATATACCGTTACCTCTACCAATGCCCACTTCCTTACCGAGCGCAAGGCAAAGGAAACGGTGGAAAGCGGCCTCGACCGCATCCTTATATCCATAGATGGTACCACTCAGGAAACGTATGAGCAGTACCGCATAGGCGGCGATCTGGACAAGGTAATAGAAGGCACCAAAAACCTGGTGGCTGCCAAAAAGCAGTTAAAATCCTCTACTCCGCATATCATCATCCAGTTTCTGGTGGTAAAGCCAAATGAACACCAGATAGAGGAGATACAACAGCTGGGCAAAGAGCTAGGCGTAGACGAAGTAAAGCTGAAAACAGCCCAGATATACGACTACCAAAACGGCAGCGACCTTATCCCCGACAACACCCAATATGCCCGCTACAAAAAGCAAGACGATGGTAGCTATCATATCAAGAACAAATTCGAGAACAACTGCTGGAAGCTTTGGCACAGCAGCGTTGTAACCTGGGACGGCCGCGTGGTGCCTTGTTGCTTTGACAAGGATGCCTCCCATAGTATGGGCGATCTGCAATCGCAGACCTTTGCCGAAATATGGAACGGGAAAAGCTATGCAGGCTTCCGCAAGCAGATGCTTACCTCGCGAAAGGATATAGATATATGTACCAACTGCAGCGAGGGGCTGAAAGTATGGGCTTAGTAAAGCTTCCTTTTACCAGCGTATTAATGCGCTGCCCCACATAAACCCGCTACCGAATCCGGCGATACATATCAGGTCACCTTCTTTTATGCGGCCTTCCTGCCATGCTTCTGTCAGCGCTATTGGTATAGATGCCGCAGTAGTGTTACCATACTTGTGTATGTTCGATACCACCTTCTCTACAGGCATATTCATTTCTTTCCTTACAGCCTCTGTTATACGCGCATTTGCCTGGTGGGGCACCAACAGGTCTATGTCGCTTTCCTGCAGGTTATTGTGGGCAAGTGCCTCACGTATCACCTCCGGAAAATACTTCAGGGCATGTATAAATACCAGCTTGCCATTCATCACAGGCAGCAGTGCTCCATTATCTATCATTTCAGGGGTAAGCCTGGTTTTCAACTGGCTACCCGGGTGCTGCAGCATCAGCTCCTCTGCAAACCTGCCATCTGAGTGCAGGTGTGTAGACAGCAGCCCTTTCCCTTTTTCTTCATGTGCAACAAGCACCGCAGCGCCTGCACCATCACCGAATATCACCGCCATGTTGCGGCCACGGTCGCTGGTTTCCATTACGTTCGACTGCACCTCCGAACCCACTACCAATATGGTTTTATAGGTTCCCGATTTTATGTACTGGTCTGCTATCGACAGCGCATATATAAACCCTGCACACTGCGCGCGCACATCTATACATGGTATGCGGGTTACACCCAGCAGCCGCTGCAGCAATACCCCCGAACCCGGAAAAGTATAATCCGGACTAAGCGTAGCAAATACTATTGCATCTACTTCTTCGGCAGTTTTGCCGGCACGCTCCAGAGCCACAGTAGCTGCCTTTGCAGCCATGCTGGATACGGTATCCTCACCTTCGGTAAAAAACCTGCGTTCCTCTATACCGGTCCTTTCTATTATCCACTCGTTGCTGGTATCCATCACTTTCGACAGATCCTCGTTCGTCACCACAGTTTCGGGCACATAAAAGCCCAAGCCTGCTATCTTGCTATATGGCATGCTTATATGTTTGCTTCAGAAATATACTTGGCAGGGTCTTTTTTAAATTCCTCTTTGCAGCCGGTGGCGCAAAATCCAAATACCTTACCATCAAAATGTGCAGTGTCTGCTATCATCTCATCCTTGTCCATATCCATGGCACAAACCGGGTCTTTACCATAGCTAAGTGAAGCTGCGGTATATGCCGGGGCTGCTTTTGTCTCTTCCTGTGCTGCGGGTGCCGCCTCTTTCTTTTCAGTAGAGTTGCAGGCCATCAGCAGCATGGCTGCCCCAAATGCTATTGCTATATTTTTCATATTCATTTCTGTTTACGTTAAATCAAACTTACACCATTTTTTAAATTACAAACCAAAACTGCCTTATTTCTCAACGGAAAAGGGCAATTCCTTGCTTGTTTCTCTACAATTAACAGGTATAATCAATTGTAAGTTGAAACTTTACCTTTGTATCATGAAATTCAGAACAGAGCTGCCTGTAGAACCTGCCTTATTTTCTATCTCCCACAAACAGTCAATTGCCTGTATCGGCTCCTGCTTTGCCGAGAATATGGCCGCCAAACTGCAGCATTCCAAGTTCAAAACCCTGGTAAACCCCTTCGGTATACTGTTTCACCCGCTGGCCGTTGCAACTTGTATCAGCAGGGTAATTCAACAGAAATATTATACCCCCTATGACCTCATTCTGCACGACGGACTCTACCACTCCCCCGACCACCACAGCGACTTCAGCAATACTGATGAAGCCACCTGCCTTCAGCAAATCAATACTTCCATAGATGAGGCCCACGCATTCCTGAAACAGGCCGATGTCCTTATCCTCACCCTTGGCTCTGCCGTGGTGTTCGAGTACATGCCGCAACAGCGCATAGTAGCCAACTGCCACAAGATTCCCAACAACCAGTTTCACCGCTCTATACTAAGCGTAGGCAACATTGTATCCTCCATGTCCGCAGCCATAGCAGAGCTCAAAGCCTTCAACCCCGGCATCCGCATCATTGCTACCGTTAGCCCGGTGCGCTACCTCAGCCATGGTTTCCACAACAATCAGCTGAGCAAGGCAACCCTGCTGCTGGCACTGGATGCGCTACAACAATCGGATGACAGCATCCACTACTTCCCCGCCTACGAGATTATGATAGACGAGCTGCGCGACTACCGCTTTGCCGCAGAGGACATGATACACCCCAACCAGCAGGCTATTGATTATATATGGCAAAAGTTCGGTGAAACCTACTTTGCACCAGCCACCCATACCTTATTGAAAGAGTTAGGAGACATTATCTCAGCCGCCGCCCACAGGCCGCGCAATGCAGCTTCTGAGGCCCACACCAAATTCCTGCATGCCAATACCGACAAGGTAGCCCACTTGCTACAGCAGCACCCATACCTCAACTTTGATAGCGAGCTTGCCTACTTCGAAGGGAAATCGAAAAGCTGAGCTATCAGCTTATCGCGCTCCTTCAGGTGAAAGCCCTGTATGCCATATACTACGGCCTCTTTCACGTTGTCCGGCTTATCATCTATAAATAAGGTCTCCTCCGGCACTATTTCTTCCTCGTTCAGCACCCACTCATATATATCCGGCTCAGGTTTCCTGCTGCCCAGCTCGTGGCTGTAATATGCCTTGTGGAAAAAATCACTGAAAAGATCCACTCCCAATTGCTCTTTGGCATCCTTATTCAGCTTTTCCAGGTGTATCGGATTGATGTTACTTAGCGCCAAAACCCGGTATTTTTTCTTCAAATCTTTCAGCAGCTCAAATTTTTCTTTCGGATAATTTACGATCAGCGAATTCCACGCCGCATCAATTTCCTCATCCGACACATCCTCTTTCAGGTATTTTCTAATACCCTCGCGGAAGCCCTCGGCGTCCACCTCACCGCGTTCAAACTCGTCAAAAAGCTTTGTCTGGCTTGACTTTGACACGATATTCTTAAAATCCACATGCGCCAGTTTTTCGAATTCGGCATCCATGCGATCGTAATCTATATCTATCAAAACATCCCCTATATCAAATATAATATTTGCAATATGTTTAAATTCTTTCTTCAACATGTTTCAAAAATAGCAATTGAATACTATATTCGCATCGCTTTTATTAAAAGTACCGGTCTTATAGCTCAGCTGGTTAGAGCATCTGACTCATAATCAGAGGGTCCCTGGTTCGAGCCCAGGTGGGACCACCGCGTAAAGGGTTTCAACGTCAAGTTGAAACCCTTTTTTTATTCCCGCCAAACTGATGTGCTTGGGTACTTTCCACAGCCTAACCGCCGCGCTTTGTGTCATCACCAACCGTCTTGCGTCAGCCACCATATTCGCTGTTTGCTATTTTCTGAAAGCCAAGTTCGTTAAACCCGTCTTTCCCTGAAAAAACTGCGGTACTTTTAAACCACCTCCCTCGCCTTCTTTACCTTCATTATCAACCACTTCTAGCATTTCCGCTGCGGTAGTTGCTGCGGTGGTGTGAACGCCCGCGCTGCGGTATATTTTACCACTTTGTCAAAGAACATCTACCTATCTGACACCAACATTCATATCACCCGTTTAGTGTCATTTCCTCAAACTGCTATACCATTTTTAAACTGATAATCAATGTTTTACTTCAATTCCAAAAATGACATCAAAACTTTTTTGAATGTCGTTTAGTGTCAACACCGCCCCCGTAGCCCTGGTGGGTGTCTCACCACCATCTCGCGTAAGCAATGTATTCGTACTGTGCTGTCGGTAAAACTTGCGGTACTTTTCCCTCACCCACATCTGTTAAAAAATGGCGGTGGTTGGCGGTGAGTGGCGGAATTCGCGCTTTTCAGCATGGGTTCACCTATTCTTGCGGTACTTTTTTACCCATAAATCTTTATACACCAACACTTTCACCCAAATTCTGTCGGTAAAATCAACATCAGAATTGTCGGCTTTTTTACCGCCACACAGTCAAAAAAGTGGCGGTGGTTGGCGGAAATCGCGTTTTTTCAGTGTTTTTGCAATTGTTAAAACCTGCGGTACCCATTTGCGGCATTTCTGTCGGTATTTCTTACCTACGCGCCATCCTGTATCCTCCCAGGTTTGTGTCCTCACAAAACGGAAATAGAACAAAATTCCCGTTTGTATTTAGACTCTAAAAATCCGTGTTTTTACATGAAATCTTAGTAATCCGTGATCCAAAGAACGCTCTGCTGTTTTCAGCGAAATCAGATGAATCAACCTTAATCAACGGTACTAATATAAATCCACACCTCTATCCGACTCTAGCAGAAAAAGCGGCAAAATATTTTAGGTCAGTTAACCTGCTGATTCTAAATGCGATGTGGGCTAATTAAAAATCGTTAATGCTTATTTTTTGATGGTATTCCGGTGGTAAGGATTGTTTACCACTGATCAAAAAGTGGATATACTGCCAATGCCACCTTATAGAAAATTGAGTACCAATACCGTCAAAATAAATGTAATGCAGATAAATCGTAACGGAATGACAGCATAAGATTCCAATCTGGATTTTATAGCACCAAACAACACTATCAACAAAAAAATTCCTAATACAGAAAAAGAATACGCTACCCAAAATGAAGAATCTCCTTCCATTTTTTGGAACTTGCTATCTTGCATTACTATTACTGTAGTCAATATTAAGATAACATCTATCCAAAAAATCCGCTCCATAAGTCAAATTTAGCACACTTCCATTGATAAGGTTGTACTCCAAATTAACATATAAGAAAGTATTTAATATTCACTTTGGCGCTTATCATACCAATCCAAACTATCAGGAAATTCGTATCAACTTCTTTAAAATTACGTCTGGTAATTCTAAGCATTGAACACTCCGGATTTTTATAACTATAAACTACAGGTAATGTTTTATTATAAAATAATCCACCTTGGCTAGACTTAAATGTTGGAAATGTAGATGTTTCACGATAAATCCTTCCATCTACACTGTATTCATATCTAATGGAAAGTCCTGTTGGACGACCATATGGCCTGGTTTCAATAACTTTACCTATCGTCCAGCTTGGATATTTAAGAATATTATCAAATCGATCTCCTGATCTTTTAAAAAAGTAAATCCACCCTCCCAAAATAGAAGTTAATATCAATACGACTAAACCATTTTTTATCTTCTCTTTAAATTTAGAAAGATTAGAATTGGTTTCTCTCATAAATACAAATTTGAAATCCGCTCCACAAGTCAAATTTAGTTTGTTTTTCTCTACCCAGTTCTTCTACATGTTGCGCAGCACATGTAGAACTTTAGATAAAGGGGTTCTCTGAACCCCGGCTACCCTTCGCTAAACTCCAACAATCCTTTTAGCATGCCATAAAATCATAACAACTGTTCAGATACTTTTGTCACATATCCCTATCTATAATGCAAATATCATTTGCACGTTCAAGGATTCAAATCCTATTTATCTATTAGTAAACATACCCTGCAAAACATAGTAAAAAACGAATCGCCAATCACATATCTACCAGTTTTAATAAAAACCATATCAATAAAAAGTTGATACAACAAATCCTTAGTAATATCCTGTTGTATGTATGTCTATCTTTCTTAATAATCCCAACCGCTGTTAATATTACGATTAAAGCCAACATAATTACACCAGAATACATAGCCAGATCTTTATATTCATCATGCCTACTAAGTAACGGCTTAAAACTTAAGGATATAAAAACCATACTTATAAGTAAAGAAAGATCAATCCAAAACATTAAAGTCTCTATTTTCATGTAATACAAATTTATCTTCCACGTAATCTACCACGCTCTTAGCCATGTTCTAAGGGCATGTCGTATCCCGCATAAAACGACATTCTCCGAACTCCAACTACCCCTCATTCAACACCACCAATCCTTTTCAGCAACATAAAAATCACCACAACTACTCCCTAAATCTACCCCTTCTTTTCAACTATTTGTATCTCGCCATTTAGAAATTCTATCCGATATACCTTTCAGACCATGGCGAATAGCCACTTTCAATATCCCTCATACCACTCAAACTTATCCGAGATAATACTTTCTTTCTCTAACCTCAGATAATTCAGAAACGCATCTGCCACAGGGGAAAATCTTTTACCCTTGTTCCAGATAATCCGCCATGTAGATGTAATGGGGAACTTTTTAATCGGAATAATTTGCAGGTCTCCGCTGTTAAGCTCATTTTTCAAACCGATCAATGGCATTATCGATGCACCAAGCCCTGCAATTACCGCTTGTTTTACCGCCTCATTAGAGGTGAGCTCCATGTTCTTTTGTATGCTTAGGCCATTTTCCAGTATAAACCTTTCTATCGCATACCTGGTACCGGAGCCTTGCTCCCGGAATATGATGGGCAGCTTTTCCAGCAATCCGATTTCGTATGGTTTGCTCTTGTAGGTTTCATCTCTGTTGGCAACCAGGTAAAGCTTATTTTGCAGTAAATCCAGGTATTCAATATTCTGTAATGCGGGTAATATAGAAACCAGCGAAAAATCGACTTCATTATTCTCCAGGCTCTCTATTACTTTCGCCTTATTCGTTACATCCATTACCAGTTCTATTGCCGGATGCTTTTTTAAAAATCCACCGATAAAGTATGGCATCACATACTTTCCGGTCGACACCAC
>DLGO01000159.1 GCA_002482725.1 Bacteroidetes bacterium UBA7692
GTAGTAGTTGTTCTTTTTCAGGCGTGCCGTTACTTTAAAGTCCTTGTGCAGCACGCTCATGATAGCCGAGTAGTGCGGTGTTACATTTACTACCTGCCCCACTATGCCATTCATCGATATTACACCCATCTGGTTAGTAATGCCGTGCGCGCTGCCCCTGTTGATGTATATAATGTTGTTGGCCTTGTCCACGGTGTTGCGTATTACCTGTGCCGGTATGTAGGTGTAGTGTTGCAGCACAGTATTGTCTATGGTATCGGTGGTGTTTTTTACCTGGTACACATTGGCATACTGCGATTGTTTCAGCATGGCGCGCAGCTCGGCATTCTCCATTACAAGGCTGTCATTTACCCTGCCCAGCGTCAGGTAGCCGGTGGTGCGGCTGTACGTCTCAAACAGCGAGCCGTTTACCGAATTGGCCGTATTGATATAGGCCGCACGGTGGTACTCATTGTTGTTGCCTATCAGGTAAAAGCAGAATAACTCAAGCAATATGAACAGCAGGAGCAAGTGATACTTAATAAGGAATCGTATAAGATTATACACCGCTTGCAGATTAACAGGCTACCTGCTTGCAGACAGCCGTATTTATGTAGTTAGTCCATTAAGAATGTAAAACGGTCCATGTGCTTCAGCGCTATACCTGTGCCACGCACTACTGCGCGCAACGGATCTTCTGCCACATGCACAGGTAGCTTTGTTTTCTGGCTGATACGCTTGTCCAGGCCGCGCAGCAAGGCGCCACCACCTGTCAGGTACAATCCTGTTTTGAATATGTCGGCTGCCAACTCCGGAGGTGTGGTTTCCAGTGCTTTCAGTATCGCCTCTTCTATCTTCGATATCGATTTGTCTATAGCATGCGCTATCTCCGAGTACGATACGATTATCTGCTTAGGTATACCTGTCATCAGGTCACGCCCATTCACCGCAAAGTCTGCAGGTGGGTTTTCCAGGTCCGTAAGCGCAGAGCCTACGTTTATTTTAATCAATTCAGCAGTCCTTTCACCTATGAGCATGTTGTGCTGGCGGCGCATATAGTCCACTATGTCCAGGGTAAACTCGTCGCCCGCTACACGTATGCTCTGGTCGCATACGATACCACTCAATGCTATTACCGCTA
Organism: Bacteroidetes bacterium UBA7692; assembly: GCA_002482725.1. Taxonomy (GTDB): domain Bacteria; phylum Bacteroidota; class Bacteroidia; order Chitinophagales; family LD1; genus UBA7692. The sequence continues at coordinate 1,121 of DLGO01000159.1, forward strand.
TTTCTGTAGTACCACCGCCTATGTCTATTATCATGTTGCCATTCGGCTCCTCTACATCTATGCCTATACCTATAGCCGCCGCCATTGGCTCGTGTATCATTTTCACTTCCTGGCCACCTGCCTGCTCTGCGCTATCCTTTACGGCTCGTTTTTCCACCTCGGTTATGCCCGATGGTATGCATATCACCATGCGGAAACGCGGGGGGAATAAAAAACGCTTCTTGTCGAAGATCATTTTTATCATTTCGCGTATCATGTTTTCAGCTGCCTGAAAATCCGCTATTACCCCATCTTTCAACGGGCGTATGGTTTTGATATTGTCGTGGGTTTTTTCGTGCATCTGCATAGCCCGCATCCCTACGGCTATTACCTTGTCTGTACGCCTGTCTATCGCTACGATAGACGGTTCATCTACTACTACTTTATCGTTATGAATGATCAGGGTATTTGCCGTACCCAAATCAATCGCAATTTCTTGCATGAAAAAATTAAAAAGTGCCATGCCCTATATCTAAGAATGTTATGTTATCGCTAAGTTGCGCAAACCTAACACAAATTTCACATGTATTTCGGCTTAAAAAGGCAAATTAGTTGTGCATAATCAGGATGTTCATATCGTGTATAAACGTAGGTTTTAATATACTTTGGCTTAAAAAACCACAAATATTTTTTTAGTGAATTAAATGGCGTAAATTTCGTATCTCAAATTTATAGGAAACCATTTGGTCTGTATTACGTATAGTTTCTTAACAAATCTACTCTCAGTGAAGAACTTGCTCACATACATCCTTATCCTTTTGCTGGCGGCTGCCGGCCACAGGGCATGTGCGCAAAACAAGGACATCTTCATCCCCATAGCCAACCGCCCCGAGTTAAAGCTATACCCGGATATAGATACATTGGAAGATGGTACCGATTATTATTTCAGGTTGACCGTTGCCGATGGCTACAAGATTTCACAGTCATTTTTCGACAGGGGCCTTGCCACGCTTATAGATACTACGCTTATCATAGTGCCAAAAGTTGCCCTAAAAACAGGCACCCAAACAGCAAGCATCCGCTTCATCGTGCACAATGGTTCGCGCATGCGCATTCTGCTCATGAAGGAGTTTGTGGTAAAGAGCAACGGCAAGCTATACCCTACTGTACAAAAGCCCCAGTCCAACATCATAACGCTGAATGCAGGAACCGTGCTGGAGCGCAACAAAACCTACAACAAAAAGACCTTCATAAAATCGCCTAAGATCAACTTTTACGATTCGGATAAAAACGATACAAGCCGCACCATACGGGCAGTTCGCATGACTATAGTAAAGGGTAGCTATGAAAAGCACATGCGCAGCACAGCCGATACGCTTACACGCGAAATGGTGTCAGAAATGCGCAAGATAAAAGGACAGACACAAGTCTTTATCTGCCTCGAAATACCTCAGCCTCGAAATATAATTAAAAGTGTCTGGAGCAGGTTTTTTGTCACGGACTAACTACAAATCATCGCTCCAATCGCCCTCATTACTGCCTCCAAATAGCTTCCTCGATTCTATTTTTTCTATCTGCCTTTTTATAATCGCATCAGCCATTATCTCCGCTGCGGGGGTTTCCATATCCGACTCCAATGCTTGCTGCAATTTCCTTTCGTTCACATCTATGCGGTACAGTATATTTTTCAGCTTATCCGCATCGCGCAGCAGTAACTCATCTATTCTTAGTATCAGCAGATTGCGCAATTGATTGAAGCGCTCCTCCTCACTGTTAGTATTAAGGGCAAGCTGCTCATCTATTTCAAAGGCAGGTATTATCAGGTCGCTGAGCTGTGTCATGTAGCGGCTAAGTTAAGGGGATTTAGCCTCAAATCTTTATCGCAATAAATCTGCGCTTTTGCATAGCCATACCTCCATTTCATAAAACTAAAAAAGCCGGTGATTTTCAATGCTTGAAAACCACCGGCTTTATACAAAGTTCAGTTAATGATTATCCTTTTGGAGCAGCGTCGAACCTTGCGCCAACTTCTGTCCAGTTAATTACGTTGAAGAATGCTGCAACGTATTCTGCACGCCTGTTTTCGTATTTCAGGTAGTAGGCATGTTCCCATACATCTATACCCAAAATTGGAGCTCCTTTTTGTGTTGCAAGGTCCATCAACGGATTATCTTGGTTGGCAGTAGTTACTATTTTCAGTTTACCATCGGTAGTTACTATTACCCAAGCCCATCCGGATCCAAAATGACCTACAGCCGCTTTGGTGAAATCTTCTTTAAATTTGGTAAAGCTTTCGAAATCCCTGTTGATAGCATCCAGCAATTTACCTGCTGGCGCATTTGCCCCACCCGGTGCTATTATTTTCCAGAAAAATGAGTGGTTGTAGTGGCCACCACCATTGTTCCTCACTACAGGTGGCAGTTGCGATATTCTCGCCAGCAACGCTTCAATCTCTGTATTCTCATTTGGAGTACCCGCCAATGCGTTGTTCAGGTTGGTAACGTATGCTGCGTGGTGCTTGTCATGGTGTATCTCCATGGTTTTATTATCAATATGGGGCTCCAATGCATCTTTTGCATAGCCCAATTCAGGAAGTGTAAATGCCATAAAATATTATTTTGAGTTTTTATTAAATGAGAGGTAAATTTAAGAAGCTGTTTCGATATAACTGATAAAAATATTTAACACTTGGTGCGAAACCTACAGCGGCAACCCTGCAATTAAAGGCTGCCCGTCCTGCCTCCATCTACCGGCAGGTTTATACCATTGATGTATGCGGCGGCTGGGCTTGCCAGAAAAGCAATGGAGCTGCCTACCTCTGCAGGTGTAGCAAAGCGCCTCATCGGTATTTCATGCTTCATTTCCTCTGCTACCTGCTCTTTGCTGGTGCCTGCCTTCTCGCTTTTGTTCGTTACTATTTGCGCCAGTCTTTCGGTTTCTGTAGCACCGGGCAGCACATTGTTTACAGTAATGCCATATTCGCCAAGCTCATTGGCCATGGTCTTTGCCCAGCTGGCCACTGCGCCCCGTATGGTGTTGCTTACACCCAGGTTGGCCAATGGTATTTTTACCGAGGTAGAAATCACGTTGATTACCCGCCCGTAACCGCTTTGCTTCATGCCGGGTAGCAATAGTTTTACCAGTGCGTGGTTGCACAGCAGGTGGTTGCTGAATGCCTGTATAAACTCAGCCTCTTCTGCCAGTTGTATCTTGCCGCCATTTGGCCCGCCTGTGTTATTTACCAGGATGTTGTATGGTGTTGTTTTAGAATCCAGGTGCTTGCCTATTGCCTCTTTCATCAGGTTTATATCGCTGAAGTCTGCTACCAGGTAGTCGTGTTGTTGCCCTGCTGTTACAGGTAGTTCTGATAAGGCTAATTTCAAAGTTTCTTCGCTGCGCGCCACGAGGGTTACATTTGCCCCCAATGCCGCCAGCTCTATAGCTGCTGCTTTTCCTATTCCTTTGCTGCTGCCGCACACAAGGGCGTTTTTACCCGATAGATTTAAGTTCATGGGGGTAAAATAGAAGATAGTTTCTGAAAGGAGCAATTATCGGGAAGGGTATAAACAAAAAAAAGAGGTTGCTATTGAG
>DLGO01000061.1:0-12558 GCA_002482725.1 Bacteroidetes bacterium UBA7692
TATATTACCGGTACTGTCGGCAATTGTCCATTTAAGGTTGTTAGGATTTCCTGTAGTTGTATTTTTAAGTGTAACAGCCAAAGGAGCACATCCGCTTGTAGTGTTTGAAGTAAATGAAGGTGTAGGAGGATTACCTACAGTGATATAGTTTGTTTTAACCAGTGTATCAGAACAACCACTCAAAGAATCTAAGGTAACCAGCTTAATCGTATAAGATCCGTTTACATAGTTTTCTGTATAGCTGGTAGTTTTTGCATTCTGTTTAAGAACGTTGTTAACGAACCACTGATACCTAACACCAGAGCCTTGCTGCTGCGCCTGAAGCGTAACGCCAAAAGGGGCAGTACAACTTTGTGTAGCGCCATTGGTTGTAAAAGCTGCTTTTGGTCTTGCCGTAGCTACAATTGGCGTAGCATAGGTAGAATCTACAAAGCAACCGCAAGAGTTCTTAAGATAGAAAGTAGGGAAATAGTTTCCCGGATTTGAATAGGTAGTTGAGAAAGATGTGCAAGAAGAAAAATTCTTTACATCACCGTTTTTAAAATCGACTACGATAGTGTCGAGTGTACCGCATCCCGCAGATGAGTTGCAATTGAAGTTCACCGTGAAAGGTGCACAACCGCTCATAGGGGATATAGAAAAGTTTAGGTTAGGCAATGCCTTAACGTACAGGTAATTGCTTTTGCTCACGTAATCGCATTCGCCCAAACGGTTACAAACGTACAACGATACGGTATAATAGCCAGAATCTACCAAGGTAGCACCTACGGTAGATTGGTTAGTATTCGTATTGTAAACGGTATCGCCGGAGGCTTTTGTGATCACCCATTTCCGTGCGGTTACGGTGTGATTCGATTTGCTCGTATCGTTGAGCAAAATGATAAATGGGGAACATCCAGCTTGCTGTACGGTGGTAAAACCTGCTGTGGTGGCCGAGAACCCTGTCTTGAAGAACAATATTGCTACAGTGAGCAATATGGCTTGAAGGAGTTTTTTACTTTTCATAATTAGGTACATAAATTTTTAAAACGATTAATCAAAAGCAGAGAGAGATTTTCCCTTTTGATTACCTTCTTATACTGCATACGTTAAAATATTGTTGCAGTTGTTTCATTATTCCGTGATATGAAACCCTGAAAAAGCAAGAAATTAAAAATTAAAACATTGAAAATTAATCAATTACAAATAATCAAACAAGATTTCTTTTATAGCAGAATCTTTAGTTCACAACTCGCAGTACAGGAGTTTTAGCTGAAAATTATACCCCATTATAACTGAAAACCATTGCTTATTTTCGCTTTATATGAACTCTATTTCCAAGAAGAAAATGATGTATTGGGTTAATGAAAAATTGCACCAATACCTACAGACTTACGGGAGGAATATAGCAGTGCCTGTACAGTACAATGAGCTTAGGTATTTTGCGGCAAGCATACCCGTAAGAGATAAAACAGGGAAAGAAACCCTTTGGGAAAGTGCCATCTACTCCAGCAACGAGGTGGGGCATATACACGATGGGCTTAAAAAAATGTATTCTATATTAAAGACGGGCGGCGATGAAAGCGTGCATGAACACCTGCATGTAGAGCGCGTGGACTACTGCACTTTTGGAAATTCCAATCCATTCAGGATAAAAATAGTAAACAACTTCAATGATAACTACGACTACTTTTATGTAAAGCAGGCTGATGTATCGCGCATTTATGGCCTGGAACTGGAGCATATATTGTCGCCATCCCGAATAAACTTCTATGTAAATAAGCGTACGCTGCTGGAGGAACATATACCGGGAGTACCGGGCGACCAGTTTATACTAAACTATATAGGTAATAAGGATTTCAGCTCTATAAGGATTGCAAAGGAGTTTGTAAAGTTCAATGAGCGCTGCTTTGTGCGGTTGCTTGGCGATATGCGCTCGTATAACTATGTATTTGATATAACACCGGACTTTGAAGAAGTTCAGTTTCGTATTAGGGCAATAGACTTTGACCAGCAGAGCTATGAAGGCAGGAGAAACATATACCTGCCACAGTTCTTTAAGGAGAATAATCCGCTGGTAGAACTGGTATCCAGGCACCTGAATGCAGATACTATAAAGCAGTATCAACTGGAAGAACGAACGCTGATAGGCAGAAGGATACACTCATCCAACAACAGGCTAAATCAGTTGCTTGCTGTAATGAAAGCGGATGAAGTATCGCCTGAAAAGAACGTAGCCATACTTAGAAGGGAGTTGGGAGAGTTTTATAAAACACCCTCTTTTAATAAGTGCGCGACTATGGGAGATGTGCTGGCAGAGAGCCTGGCACTGCTTGGATAAATAGTTGTGTAAACTAATTTATGTTTGAATACCAGCTTAAATAAGCCTCGCTAAATCAGGGTTTCACCTCTGTTTTCCTTGTTCTGTTTGTATTTTGCTGTAGGCAGAAATATCGAAATAATGTTTAAACATTTATCTGACAGAATAAATCTCAGGTAACAATTTGGTAATATTTGAAAGAGTATCTATCATTGTGTCGCACACTTCTGGTGTGCCATAGTGGTTTTAGGGTTAGCCGTCACAGCTTATGTTGTGGCGGTTTTTTTATGCCCTTAACAGGCTGTTTTCCTTACACTTATGCGCATGTGGCGTTATAAGTATCATGATGCATAAATTTTGTTTAGATAATTCTTCCATGTTTAAATTAACTATCCTTTATTTATAGCATCGAATGTTGCAAATAGTAAAGAAATGGTTGGTCAGTGTCTGGCGGTTTTTCCCCGTCAGGTTATTGGTTATTTCGTTTAAGCGGCATCAATTCCTGTTAATTTTCTGGATTCTATTGTTTTTGGTGGTGGTGGGCAAGGCCGGGGCCAGTTTTGGCATACCGTACCTTTTCCTGGACCCTGAATACCTGGAACACGTTGGCTACCTGAGCTTTGCACTGGTAGGTATAGGTTTCGGGGCGCTGTTTGTAACGTGGAATATAGTTAGCTACATGCTGCACAGCCACAGATTTCATTTCCTGGCGAGCTTTGAAGCACCACTGGCAATGTTTTTTATCAATAACTCTATAATTCCAATAGTTTTCATTGCGGCCTACTTAGGTAATATAATAGTGTTTCAGGCGCAATTTGAGTTCCAGAACTGGAAGGACCTGGTGTTTGAAATTGTAGGTTTTATAGCCGGTTTTATACTGGTTATTTTGGTGACATCCATTTATTTCCAGTTTACCAACAGGACTGCGCTGAAGGTGGCACAGGCCAATAAAATGTCGGCCAGGCGAAAAAAGTTCTTTAAAAGGCTTAGCCAAAATGAGGAAATGGACCCTAACTCGCAGTGGGAAGTTGACTCCTTTATATCATCCAGCTTATCTATAAGGTATACCCGAACAGTGGAGCATTATGAGGATCAGCTGATGAAACTGGTTTTCCGCCAGCACCACATCAACTCACTTTTTGCACAAATAGCTACTATTATGCTGTTAATAGGCATTGGTTATTTTGCAGAGAACCCCTTTTTTCAGATACCCACAGCAGCCAGTATATTTTTCATTGCCTCTATATTAGTATCGCTTACAGGGGTGTTTATCTACTGGACGGGTGGCTGGGGCACTACAGCTATTATAGTATTTATAGTAGTAGCTAATCAACTGACCAAATACGATTTACTAGGCTACCAAAGCAGGGCACACGGGCTGAACTACCAGACGAAACCTGCAGAATATAACCTTGAGAACCTGAGAAGGCTATCTGCCGACTCTACTATAAAGAAGGATATAAGGAACTTTACCGGAATACTGAACAACTGGAAAAGGAACAATACTTCTAAGTATTCTACCAAGAAGCCCAAGCTGGTGCTGATAAATGCCAGTGGAGGTGGCTCCAGGGCAGCAATGTTTACCATGGCGGTGCTACAGGAGGCCGATAGCGTGCTGAACGGGACATTGATGCGCAGGACATTTATGATGAGCGGAGCCAGTGGTGGTACGTTTGGGTTGTCGTACTTCCGGGAGCTATACTACAGGAAACAGCTGGGTACCATTATAAACCTATCGGACAAGAACTACTCCTTTAAAATAGCTCGGGACCTGCTGAACCCTATGGGTATAAGCATAGTGAGCAATGATTTGTTCTTTCCTATCCATAAATTCAAGCTGGGGCAGTATACCTACTTCCGCGACCGTGGGTATTTTTTCGAGAAGTACCTGTCGGAAAATACAGACAGCAGCTTTAACCGCAGGCTGATAGAATACCGCAAACCCGAATATGCCGCAACCATACCTCTAATAATAGAGCATACACTTATTATAAATGACTCACGTAGATTTTACATAAGCCCTCAACCTGTGAGCTTCCTGATGCGGAGCAGCAGCGAAAAGAGCAAGAACCTGGACCTGAGCATAGATGCCATCGACTTTGGGGCCATGTTTAAGGAGCAGGATGGGTATAATCTGCTATTTGCTTCGGCGGCCAGGATGAATGCTACCTTCCCATATATATTGCCCAACCCTGTGCTGCCAACGGAGCCGCCTACTTATGTAATGGATGGTGGGGCTATCGACAACTTTGGTGCAGAAACCACGCTCAGGTTCCTGTCTACCTTTAAAGACTGGATAAATGAGAATACCAGCGGTGTGCTGATACTACAGATAAGGGACACGCAAAAAGAGGAAGAGCCAGAGGAAAGGACAAAGTCCACCTTTTTGGAGAACTCGATAAAGCCGATAGGGTCGATGTACAGTAACCTGGAAAATATACAGGACTATGTAACTGACAAGGACTTAACGAGGCTGAATGATGCCCTGAACGGAAAAATAAACGTAATCACCTTTGAGTATATACCTGAGAAGAAAACGGAAAAGGCTGCACTGAGCCTGCACCTGACCTTCCGGGAGAAGCGGGATATTATCAGGGCTTTGGGAAGACCTAATAATACCCGTTCGTTTGAGCTGATGCGCAAAATGCTGACCAGCGATAAAGTAAAGTAAGCCTTTTAAGCTATTAATGTATCAAAGTTGGCGAAGTTCTGTTTCAACCTAGCGATGCTACGGTCTTTGCCCAACAGCGCCATCATGTCGAATACAGGAGGCCCTTGAAGGATACCTGCCAGGCCAATCCTTAGCAAAGGCATTACTTCGCCTATTTTCAATCCTTTTTCGGTAAGGAAGTCTTTTGTTTTTTGCTCCAGAGCGGCGGCTGTGAAATCCTCTGATGCTTCAAGTATTGGCAAAAGCTCGTTTACCCTTGATTTGGCATCTGCATTCCAGCGTTTCTTTAACGTTTCTACATCGAAGGTTTTTACATCCTCGTAGAAATAGTAGCCCTGCTCCAAAAGGTCTTTGGTATAAACGGCACGGTCTTTCATCAGGTGTGCAAACTGCGAAGCAAATGCCTGGTCGAAGGGATAGCCCTTTTCGTCCAGCAACGGTTTCAATATTTCTGCCAGGGTATCGTCGCTTTTCGCTTTCAGGTATTGCTGGTTGAACCACTTAGCCTTATCGAAATCGTAACGGGCACCTGCTTTGTGTACTTTTTTCAAGGAGAAGAGCTGAATCATTTCTTCCATGCTCATGATCTCTTTGTTATCGCCGGGGTTCCAGCCTAGCAATACAAGGAAGTTGACAAAAGCCTCGGGGAAGAAGCCTTTTTCGCGGTAACCTTCTGATGTTTCGCCGGTTTCACGGTTTTCCCAGTTGATGGCATAGAAAGGGAAACCTAAACGGTCGCCATCGCGCTTGCTTAGCTTGCCATTGCCATCGGGCTTAAGCAACAGCGGCAAGTGGGCAAACTTAGGCATTACGCTTTCGAAGCCAAGGGCGCGGTATAACAATACGTGCAGCGGAGCGGAGCTCAGCCACTCTTCGCCACGGATAACGTGGGTTATCTCCATCATATAGTCATCTGCCACGTTGGCCAAGTGGTAGGTAGGCATGCCATCGCTCTTCAGCAATACGGCATCATTCAATTGCGATGTGTTGAATGTAACCCAGTCGCGTATTTCGTCGAAGAACTTAACGTCCTCATTTCGCGGCATTTTAAAACGGATAACGTAAGCCTCGCCTGCTGCCAGGCGGCGTTCCACCTCTTCCTGCGGCAGGGTAAGGGAGTTTTTCATATACTGGCGCGTAACTGCGTTGTACGAAGGGCTTGGCACACCTTGTGCTTCCAGGTCCTTGCGCATTTTGTCTATATCCTCTTCGGTATCGAAAGCATAGTAGGCATCACCGGATGCAATAAGCTTATCGGCATACTCGCGGTACATGTGCTTGCGCTCGCTCTGCCTGTATGGTGCGTGGGGGCCATCGCCAAAGCCAATACCTTCGTTTGGCTCTATGCCACACCATTTAAGGGCTTTGATGATGAACTCTTCGGCACCGGGAACAAAACGATTCTGGTCGGTGTCTTCTACACGAAGTATGAAGTCGCCACCTGTTTGCTTGGCAAGCAGGTAGTTATATAATGCTGTGCGGATGCCACCCGGGTGAAGGGGGCCTGTAGGGCTTGGTGCGAAACGGACACGTACTTTTCTTTCCATATATTTTTGGTTGCTATCTGTTATGTTGTTTTAAATAAATCGCTGATTGGGTTGAAAAGCGGGTTGCAAAAATAGTTTTTTGCGGGAATGAGTAAAGAATACCTTTTAGATATAATTCAACACTGCCTGAGCAATTATGACGCGCATATCCCATTGGGTCAATCATTCATCAAGGGCGAACTGCGTTCGCCCCTACATAAATATAGCATACGCATTGAGAAACACGAGCCAGGGAAATAAGACGCCTGTTCGATATAGTGAAATGTGGAGCAAGCTAGGATACTATGAATAACCACCATCAATTTCGTTATATATTCGCGGTATGGGGTTTGCGATTGGTTTGGTTTCCCTGCCGGGGTTTGTGAGGCGGCTGATGCCGGAGGCACTGTGGCGGATGGATACAGAGGAGAAGGTAGTGTACCTGCNNGATGGGCCTACCGCAGATGTGACTGAATTTGTGCTGGACCAACTGGCGCAGTATGATGCCAAGGCTACCTTTTTCTGCATAGGTAAGAATATTGCCGCCCATAGTGATTTGTATAAAAGGCTGATAAGTGAAGGGCATAGCGTGGGGAACCATACAATGCAGCATACAAACGGTTGGAGAACGGGCAATGATGCCTACTATACCGAAGTGGCTGATTGCCGTAAGGAGATGGTAAAGCTAGTGGCAGATAATAAAAAGCTGTTCCGCCCGCCTTATGGCAAAATGAAACTATCGCAATATAGACACCTAAAAAATGAGTACACGCCTGTAATGTGGGATATACTTACCTGCGACTACGATGTGCGGGTAAGCGCTGCACAGGTAGTGGCGAATGTGGTGGAAAATGTGCGGGCCGGTTCTATAATTGTATTCCACGATAGTGTTAAGGCTTACCCACGGCTGAAAGAGGCACTGCCGGAAGTGCTTGCGTATTTGTCGAAGAATGGATATAGTTTTGCAGCCTTATGATTTTAGTTGATACACATGCGCACCTGTACGGCAGCGATTTTGACAGTGATATACAGGAGGTTTTACAAAGGGCATACGCCCAGGGGATACAGAAGATATTTTTGCCGGCAATAGACAGCGGCACGCACAGCAAACTTTTGGCATTGGCTGCAGCAAATCCTGTGGAGCGGCCGGATGCTAAGCTTCCTGCGGCGTACCCGATGATGGGTGTGCACCCCTGCAGCATAAAAGAGGACTACGAAAAGGAACTTGAGATAGCCCTCTCCTACCTGGATAATGGCACCAAATACTATGCAGTGGGCGAAATAGGGCTGGACTTCCACTGGGATGTGACCCATAAAGAGCAGCAGCACAAGGCGCTGGATATACAGGTGCAATGGGCCATAGAGCGCAACCTGCCGATAGTGATACACAGCCGTAAGTCCACATACCAGTGCATAGAGTCGCTGAAGAAGTACAAGGGCAAGGTAACCGGAGTGTTCCATTGCTTTAGCGGGTCGGTAGAAGAGGCCAATGAGGTGCTGAAGCTGGGTTTTTACCTGGGCATAGGCGGTGTGCTGACCTACAAGAACTCGGGGCTGAAGGATGTGCTGTTTAAAACAGGGATAGATAAAGTGATACTGGAAACGGATGCGCCCTACCTGACGCCTGTGCCGCACAGGGGCAAGCGGAATGAGAGCGCCTATATAAGGCTGGTGGCAGAAGATATGGCTAAAGCCATGGGTATGACGGTGGAGCAGGTGGCGGAGGTGACGACCGAAAATGCCATGAAGCTTTTTAAATTGAAATGATTGATTAGATTCGCAGCCCTTTATAGAGAGGTGTCCGAGTGGTTGAAGGAGCACGCCTGGAAAGTGTGTAAACGTTAACGCGTTTCGAGGGTTCGAATCCCTTCCTCTCTGCAAATTTTAATAGAAAGCCTTGTAAGCAGATGTTTACAGGGCTTTTTTTGTTTGGGGTATATTGATTACTTTCCATTTAAATATATCAACCTAAAACCCACTCAGAATAGATATGCCCCAATGGATTTATTATGCAGCGCTGATTTTAGCATTTACTTTTTGCGTTTTTATATTGGTAGTACACTATGTAAGGCGAAAGGATTTGTGGGAAAGTTTTACAGGGAAATCATTTTTCGAGAACATTGATTTAAAGGAAACCGTACAGTATTTTTTCAAGAAAGTAAAGGAAACAAGAAACAACCGGGGACAACGGGTTAAATTTTATCGCGTTGAAAAATCTACAACTTTGGAACAGATTGCGGCAGTTGAAAAAATCGTTGGGCTAAAGTTTCCGGAGGAATATATAAATCATTTAATGAAGTTTAATGGCGGCAGGTGTAAACCAAATGTATTTCACTTTAACGAAAGGGGAATGCCTGAATCTGATGTCGTAGAGTGGTTCCTTGCTGTTTACGATGGGGAAAGCGATAATTTAATTGGAGATATTGAAATCCTTAAGTTAGATGAAAAGCGTATGCCATCGTATATGATTCCAATAGCACACGATCCTTTTGGAAATGCTATATGTCTATCGTGTGGAGAACAGGATTATGGCTATATCTACTTTTGGGATCATGAACTGGAATCAGGTGAAATAGATTTGGAGGATTCCAAGTTCGAAAATTTGTCTTATATCTCGGATAGTTTAGGTTCATTTTTAGATAGTTTGACTGATGAGTGAGGATAGATTGGCTTAAAAGGTTTTTTTAGTTTAAAAATTCGGGGCGTTATATTTAAGAAGCCGATATTGAATAATGAGCCGTAGGCGCAGCCTACAATCACGTAATACGTAGGCAATAGGCTACGCCGAGGAGAGTGCAGACGAGCGATTAAGGTTAGGCCTACTTGTCTACAAGGGCGAACGCAGGTCGCCCCTACAAAATACACCATACGGGTTTGTAGAAGCAGCGCTTAACGCAAGTTTGCGCAAGTGGAAATATTAGGGTTTAAGTAGCACGCTATGATTGCAGGAAAATCATATAGCCATTTTGTTTTAATCCTTATATTTAAGAAGCCGATATTGCATAATGAGCCGTAGGCGCAGCCTACATTCACATACGACGTAGGCAATAGCCTACGCCGAGGAGAGGGAATAGTACAATTAAGCACAGGTAAAAAGATTTACCACCTAAACCTCTCTGAAAACTTGCTCTTAACATGTTTTTTATTGCTTTCATCACTTTGATAATCATTTGCTTAGGGGCTACATTTCATTTTGCCGCTTTTCTTGCTAGAGTCTTAATCTAGTGCGTTTTATTATTGCGTGCGCATGCGTGAAGCGATGCGGGACGGGTAGATAGAATACCTGGAATGTTCTTTGAAATGAGGGATTAGCTGAATTAGAATAAAAGAATGGTTGTAAGAGATACCGTGCGGGAATTTAGTTTTATCTCCATTTGGTGAGGCACTAAACGGGGCGGAGAACACAAAATGACATTCAAATTAATTTTGATGTCATTTTGGGGAAAGAAGAAGATGTTTGGAAATCAGAGGGTTGTGTGTTTTGGTGGATGGGAAATGACACTAAACGGGTGAAAAAATTTTGGTGTCAGGTCTGAATAGTAAGTTAACGATTTGCGATAGATTAGCCGGAAACGGGTTCGGAGAACCCTCTTTCTCTGTAATTCGATATTCACTGCGGAAAATGTTGAATAGCACGTGAGACGACAACCAGGCAAAGAATACAAACAATGACATTCAAATAATTTTTGATATCATTTGAAGGATGGAGGAATGAATTTGAAAATCAAATGGTTGTGTGTTTTGGATACTGAGAAATGACACTAAACGGGTGAAGGAAATTGGTGGTGTCACACTAGTATCAGAATCAAAAGCATGTGACTATTTGCGGTAAAAAGTACCGCAAATTACTACCGCAGGTTTTAACAATTGAAAAGTGGTGCGAAAAATGCAAATTCCGCCAGCCACCGCCAACCACCGCCACTTTTTGGGAGTTGGAGAGGGATAATAGCCGACAGTTTTGATGGGGATTTTACCGCCAGGATTTTGGGTAAATGTGTTGGTGGGTAATGGCTTGAATGAAATAAAAGTACCGCAGAAATGGATGCACCCAGGCTGAAATACCGGATTTCCGCCAACCACCGCCACTCATCGCCATTTTTTAACAAAAGGTATATTCCATTATCAAGCGTCAATTAATCATCAATTTTGCTTGTTTTTAGCAGACAAAACATGATTCAGAATATATCAAAACATGCCCCTTCGGTTACGTTGAATTGCCGTTGAAAGGGAATAGTCAATTTCCGTTTACCAGTTAGATAAAAATGATTATCAAAAAATAAATTAAGCACTAACCTATTACCAATAAACCAATCCAGGATGCCATGATTGAGCATGGCCTTTTGCTGCCTGATATACTCCAAAAACTTACCCACAAAAAACAACCATTTTGCTATACCTATCATCAAAAATTAACATAGATCAGATTCCATGTAACTTATTGCACATATTATTTGAAAGTGTTTAAAAAACAATTTTCTTTGTTAGGTATGGTATACAAAAACTCTCTCTCATCCATTATCTGCGCTCTTGCATTACTATGTCTTGCACCTTCGCTTACCGCCCAGAATTGTAATAATGCTGACTTCGAATCCAACAGCTTTAGTGGCTGGACTGGCTACACGGGTGTTTGCTGCCCCATAGTGGCAAACACCAATGGCATAGTAAATGGCCAGCATACTATAATGAGCGGTACAGGTTTTGACCCTATTATACCTACCATTCCAGTAGTTTCGCCTTATGGCGGCACCTACTCGGTAAGGCTGGGCAACTCCGGCACCGGTAACCAATCGGAAAGGCTGGTGTACAATTTTGCAGTTACTGCATCCAATCCCAATTTCACCTATCAGTATGCCGTGATACTGGAAGACCCTGACCATGCTGCCAATGAGCAACCGAGGTTTCAGGTTACCATCAAAAATTCCAATAACCAGACTATACCATGCGGATTTTATAACGTGGTAGCAGGCGCCAATATCCAGGGCTTTCAGAAAACAGGCATCATAGTTTGGAAAGACTGGTCGCTGGTAGCAGTAGACCTGAGCGCGTATATAGGGCAAAATGTAACCATAGAATTCCAGACAGGAGATTGCAGCCAGGGAGGGCATTATGGGTATGCCTATATAGATGCATCGTGCAATCCGCTCCAGATAACCTCAACTTATTGCCCGGGAGACCCTACCGCTACACTTACTGCGCCTCCGGGATTCAAATCTTACCAATGGTCGACAGGCGCCACTACCCAAAGTATATTTGTCAACAACCCCACACCGGGCCAGACAATAACTGTAAAGTGTACGCCCTACCAGGGCAATAACTGCGCTACTACGCTAAGCTATATTTTTCAGCAGAACCCACCCATTACTGCCAACTACACCGTAAATACATCTTGCGGTAATAACAATGTACAGTTTACCGATTCATCTTTTGTGAACTACAACAACGCACAGATAACAGGATGGGACTGGTATGTAAACAACCAACTAGTCGACTCTGTACAAGACATGACTTACTCATTTCCGGGAGCCGGAAATTATAATATTACCCTTATTTCCAAATCGCCCAATGGCTGCCCTGACACTATAACTAAGCAGATACAAATACCGCAGGGTATACAACCAAGCACCATGGTGCCATCGGTGCAGCTATACAACGGCTTTGGCGTGTCGTGCGAAGAGAAAGCTGATGGCATAGCAGTAGCCTCTGCCATTTACGGCTACCCACCATATACCTACCAGTGGAGCACCACTCCCGTAACTGCCAACGATAGCGTGTTTAACCTAGCAGCGGGCGCATATAACGTAACTATAACAGACTCTTTAGGCTGCTTTACTGTACAAAATGTATTACTGAACGCACCACCAAAAGTTGCCATACAGCCAACCCTGCAAAACATACAATGCTATGACTACACAGATGGGTATGTGCACCTGAACCCTACAGGCCCGGTGATAGCCACATCTTATAGCTGGTCGCACAGCAACGGACTGAACAGCCCTAATGCGGACAACCTTGGAGTTGGCACTTATACAGTAACCATAACTTACGGAAACAGCTGTCAGTGG
>DLGO01000061.1:12580-19373 GCA_002482725.1 Bacteroidetes bacterium UBA7692
GTATACGATAACAGGCAGCCATACCGACAACAATTGCTTTGGCTCATGTTTTGGCACCGCAAGCGTAGACTTTGTAAGTGGCAATACTGCTCCTTACAATTACTCCTGGAATACTACTCCGGCACAAACTACCCCACAGGCCACAGGTCTGTGCGCAGGGGAATATAAATGCTATATAACCGATGATAACGGTTGCCTTGATTCAGTTATACAAACTGTGACCGAGCCAACAAAATTGACCACGGCAGTATCGGTAATAGATATCGCCTGCGGTGGCCCTGCCACAGGCACAGTAAGCTTAATAGCATCTGGAGGTACGGCACCATATACCTACAGCTGGAGCAATGGCGGCCAAAGCGCAACTATATCCGGCCTGGCAGCAGGTACCTACTACTGCACTGTGTACGATGCCTTGCAGTGCTCTACTGTTGACTCAGGCACTGTGAAAGCGCCGGTACTGGTTAATATAACATCTGTAAAGCAAGATGTAAGGTGCTATGGCGGCAGCACGGGTAAAATTACCACCACCACTACCGGTGGCACCAATAACTACAGCTACCTGTGGAATACAAGCCCTGCGCAGACAACAGCCAACCTGAACAATATAAATGCCGGTACATATACGGTAACCGTGAGCGATGTAAACGGCTGTACCGAAAGCACCACCCAAACCATTACGGAACCGACACAGCTTACCTCTGCTATATCTAACCCGGTAAATAATCCATGCTTTGGCAATAAGCTGGGAAGCGCTACAGCTGACGGCACAGGAGGTACTCTACCATATACCTATGCATGGAACTCCACTCCTGCCCAAACTACCCCAACAGCAACTGCGCTTGGTGCAGGTAGTTATTCGGTGACAATAACAGATGACAGCCTTTGTACCAGTGTAAGCTCCATTACCATTACGGAGCCAACCCTGCTGACCATGGGACTAACCAAAACAGATGTAGACTGCTTTGGCAACAGCACAGGAGGTGCAGATGCACAACCCGCAGGTGGCACTGCACCCTACACATACCTATGGAACAATGGGGTAACAACGGCAGCTAATCCTAACCTGGTAGCAGGGACTTACTCCTGCACCGTAACCGATGCCAACAACTGTACGGCTTCTGCCAGCATAACCATAACACAGCCAGCGCTGCTTACCATATCGGCTACCGGACAAAACATAGACTGCTTTGGCAACAATACCGGTAAGATATGGACCTATACCACAGGCGGTACTACAGGCTATACTTATACCTGGAGCAATAACGGACCATCGCAAGGAAACCTTGTGGGTCTATTTGCAGGGCAGTATGGAGTAACAGTGGCTGATGCGCAGAACTGCACAGTCAGCACCTCTTTTACCCTAACGGAGCCGACAGGATTAGGATCATCTATAACGGATACACTGCACAATGTATGTTTTGGCGAAAGCAAGGGAACGGCTACTGTAACAGGTTCAGGAGGAACAAGCCCGTACAAGTACCTGTGGAATACATCGCCTGCACAAACAACTGCTAAGGCAAGCGGATTGAAAGCAGGCAGCTATACCGTAACCTTAACAGATGACAGCTTATGTACCACAACATCCTCGGTAACCATAACGCAGCCAACACAGCTTGCGGTTTCACAGACCCTTGTAAACTCCAGCTGCTATGATAGCACACAAGGAAATATAGCACTGGTGGCTACCGGTGCTACGCCGAACTACACTTACCTGTGGAGCCCCGGTGGAGTGGGAACTCAAACGCTATCAAATATTATGGCCGGCAACTATGCCGTAACCGTGGCAGATGCCAACAACTGCAGCTACAGCATGAGCTTTGTGATACAGCAGCCATCGAAGCTTGGTATCAGCTCCAAGGTGACAGATGCACTATGTGCAGGCAGTGCAGATGGTATAGTGCTGACAGGTACCACAGGAGGCACTCCTGGATACCAATACGACTTAATGCAGGGCGGTAGTGTATTGAGCACAAACAGTACAGGAAATTTCCCGGGCCTGGCACAAGGTAATTATACAGTGCGCTCTACAGATAACAACGATTGTATAATTTATACAGATGTAACCGTAAGTGAGCCAACTCCACTACTGGTACAGAGCATGGTTACAGACTCTGTGAACTGCTATGGCTACAGCGATGGATCTATACTAATAGCCGCTACAGGCGGTGTACCATATTACTCATACGAACTGGTGTCGGTAGAAACCAACACCTCTGGATCATTTGAAGGGCTTGTAGCAGGCAGCTATGATATAATAGTAACAGACCAGCACGATTGCAGCATTACCGAAAATACAGCCATATACCAACCAGACTCTATATTGCTGAGCGCAGACCCTGCAGCAGTTTACCTGACACTGGGCCAAGGAGCAAGTATAAAGCTGAGCAGCAATTATGCACCAAATGCAGTCTACTCATGGCTGCCAAACCAGGGACTGGATTGCTACACTTGCGACGAAGTATATGTAAAGGTGCATAATGATATAGAGTACACAGTACATATTACTACCCACCCGCACGAACTGGATTGCGAAAGCGAAATAACTGTACCGGTAACTATAGTACCAAACTATGATGTGTATATACCAAACCTGTTTACACCAAATGGTGATGGCAGGAATGATTTCTTTGAATTCTTTGGCAATAAGGTAGCCCTAAAAAAAGCGAACATCATGGTCTTCAACCGCATAGGCGAAAAGGTGTACGATTCAGATGAGATAGATTTCAAATGGGATGGCACCCACCTGGGGGAAATACAGGACCCGGGCGTTTATGTATATGTGATGAAGCTGGTATTTTTAGACGACTTTGTAAGGAACGACTTTAAAGGTACCGTGACTTTGCTCAGATAAAACATAATGAACGTAAAAGGCCCGAGGGGTTGTCCGCCGGGCCTTTTACTTATTATATAACCTTAAATGATCTTTTAATTCTGATTACCCAAAACCACTAACTGTTCATGAATAACCTTAACCTGCTCCGCAAGCTTTATCAAGTCTGTATTATTGATCACATAATCAGCAAGCGTCACCTTTTCCGCTTCGCTTAGCTGGGCCTTTATGCGGGCTTTTACAGAGGCTTCATCTGTGTTATCCCTAAGCATTACCCGCTTTATGCGCTCCTCTTCGGGGGCAGTAACCACTATTAATTTATCTAATAACTTGTATGAACCAGACTCTATCAATAGCGCAGCCTCCTTAAGGCTATAAGTAAAACCTTTATTGGCAAGAATGGTATTCCAGCTTTCGCCATCGCGGGCTACGGCCGGGTGAACTACTTCGTTCAGAGATAGTAGCTTTTGCTCATCCTTAAAGGCAATAGCTGCGATATGTGTCCTGTTCAGGCTTCCATCGGGCAGATAGGCCTCATCGCCAAATAGGTTTACAATCTCCGCCTTAACGGCTTTATCGTCTACCATAATATCCTTGGCACGCTGGTCGGCATAGTAAACGGGAACGCCAAGCTTTTCAAATAGCTTACATGCGGTGGTTTTACCACTGCCGATTCCACCGGTTATGCCTACCTTTATCATGGGAGATTTTAATCTGGGGATAGTAAATTCAACAGCTATTTAGCCTCAGCCACTTTTGAGTCATTGGCTGCTTTAGATAACTCCATAGAGATTCCGGACTTATCAACCTTGATCTTTACATTGGAGTCGAACTCTACCATAAGGAAAGTATCCTCTACCCTAAGCACCCTTCCATGGAAGCCGTTAGTAGTTACTACCTTGTCACCCTTTTGCAACTGCTCTATGTAGTTCTTCTGGTCCTTTGCCTTTTTGGTTTGCGGCCTTATAAAGAAGAAGTAAAACACCGCTAAAAATCCGCCCCATAGAAGTAATACGATGGGGTCTCCAAATAATCCTTTTGATTGTAGTAATATGCTGTTCATTGTTATCTTAAATTATGCTTTATCTTCTGTTTCTCCTATTGACGACTGTTGCTCATCTTTATTTTCGGCAATCAGATTTTCTACCTCTTTGTTCAGTTCCTGCTCCTCGGGTGTGATTACCGCTTCCTCTTCAGCAGAGATCTCTTCGGCTTCACTTACTTCAGATTCATTTGTATCGGCAGCACCAGCTTTAGCAGGGCGCTTCTCTCCTACTGTTGCCGATTTGGTCTTAGGCTTCAGTAGCTTTTCAAGCGTTTTCCTTATATCGGCAAGCTTAACCTCCTTGGAAGTAACGGCTTCGGCAAGCATGTTCAACTTCAATTTCAACAGTTGAAGCTCCAAAGACTTGATGCTTGGGTTGTTGATCTTGCGGGTATAGTATTCAAGGTCTTTTTTATCGCGATTGAGCGAGTTTTCGATGGTATTGATTACCTTTTGAAGACCCTCGACCCTGGAGTTGTTCTTACTGCTGAACCAATTATTACGCTGTTCACTTATAAACTGGAATGCACCATCAAATGCCTTCCTGATAGACGTTTCATCACCACGGCTTATGCGCTTACCTTTAAGGTCGGCCTGTATTTTTTTCAGGCTCTCGCTCATATCCTTAAAGTTGGCACCATCGGCTACTTTGGCTTTTACTGCTTCTATAGCGGCAATTGCCTCGTCTTTAATTTTAGAGGAAAGTTGCTCGAACTCGGCGCTTTCGTTCTTGCGAAGACCTTTCAACACTTCGAAGATCTTATTTACCTCATCTTTTATATCATCTAACTTCTCCTGAGATATGTCACGGTCCTTTTTATGCTCCAGAACACGTTCCCAAAAGCTCTTGGCCTCATCAAATACATCCCTGCTGTATGCGGTCAGTGCTGCAGCCTTTTGCCTGATATCAGCAAGTTCTGCAAGGTACGACTCCCAAAGCTTATTGGTAAGCAATAGGTATCCCCACTCATTTTGTTTGGCGCGTATTTTACCTGTTTCCTCGCTCCTTATATTAGCAGGCAGCATTGAATCCTCGCTCAGTTCAGGATTTATAACCTGTACAGATTCCGGGAATTCAAAAGCCTCACCTTTAACCCATTTAGTATCCAAAAATTCGCGCTGTTCCGCATTAAGCAGGTTCAAAGGCACAATGAATAAATTAACCTTAAATGCCTCTTCCAATAACTCGAAAGCAAGAAGTACATCTTGTTCCTCGTTATTAACCCCGCGTGCTGTAAACCTTGTTTGCATGCCTGTGTTTCCTTTTATTTTGCTTCTTTCTTTTTCCGAAAAGATGGCAAAAGTACAAAAATCAATTTGTACTCTTACAATAGAATACGATATGCTAAGTGAAACATTTATAAATGACCTGAAAACGGCATTAAATCATACTCTACCAGGGGAAAATGCCCAATATAAGCTGGCACCTTCTTACAGGCCAAAGCTGACCCCAGCACAAATAAGTGAGCTAAATCCAAGAATTGGAGCTGTAATGCTGTTGCTTTACCTCAAAAACGACGAATGGAACTTAGTATTCACTCAACGCCATGCGTATGAAGGGGTGCACAGCGGACAGATAAGCTTCCCGGGTGGCAAAAAAGACCCTGAAGACCAATCCCTTATAGACACAGCGTTAAGGGAAACGTATGAAGAGATAGGAATTGCAAGCGACCAAATCAACGTTCTCGGTTCCTTGACTAATCTGTTTATACCTCCAAGCAATTTTCTGGTATACCCCACGGTAGCATGGACAGAAAGCGAAACGGCTTTTATACCTCAGGAAAGAGAGGTAGCCGAGATATTGGAAATCCCTGTCTCATTTTTCCTGAAAGTAGAGAGCATACAAGAAACCACAATAGACTTGCCCAATGGCGCCAAATTCAATGTGCCAGCATTCATTTACGAAGGCAAGGTAATCTGGGGAGCTACGGCCATTATTCTGTCAGAGTTTAGGGAAGTAATAGCTTCAATAGGGCATAAAAAAAGCGACCCACATTAGGAGCCGCTTCAAGTCTGAACAAGTCTAAAGTCTTTATATGATTATTTTATCGGTGTTACCTTTTCTATAGTGATTCCGTTTGCAGATACTGCAAGCGAAGTTTCGCTTTGAGGCAACTGATTGAAGAAATCTTTGTAAGTATTACCTATGATTGTGTAGCCACCTGTATTCAAATCGTAGAACAGGTTATTAGCAAGGTTGATGTTATTTCCTTTACTGCTGTTTTTGTAATACGCTTGGTTATTAGCCTGTGCATTATCTATAGTTAGTTTTATCCTGTTAAAGTTGATCAGTTGATTATCAGTATTTCCATCAACATAAACACCATATAAAGCAGAGTTTCCGCCAATTGATATAGAGTTGCCATTTACCATACCATAGCCATTAGCAAGGCCTTCGCAATTGTTCATATATATACCATACCTGCCATTTGCTGCATTTATTATGTTGTTGCTCACTATCAATCCGTTCGAACAAGCCTCAAGGCTTACTGCTTTAAACTCAGGCAACGTAGACAACGAACTGATAACGTTGTTAGAGATATTAGGAGCATCTTCATTTGCCAATGCTATACCACTTTCGTTTTGGTTAAAGAACAATGAACCGGATACAGTAGTACGGATACTATTGCTTCCTGCACTGTTTACAGAGCGGTAAAGACCGAAACTGCCATTATTGAACTCACAATCATCAAATGACAACGCAAACTTTTTGCCTTCAGGTGACTCAGTTACAACAGCATTGTTGGCGCCGGTACGCGCGCCTTCAACACCATTGAATACATCTCCTTTGAAAGAGATGTGCGAAAGATTACCCTCAAGTCGTACAGTATTGCCATAGGCAGATGCTGTATTGTCGAAAGTAATATTCTCGAAGGTAATGAAAGAGGCATCTTTGATAGTAAGGACAAAGTCCGAAT
>DLGO01000061.1:19408-27412 GCA_002482725.1 Bacteroidetes bacterium UBA7692
ACAGATTCTAATACAACATCTGTATTAGCCCTGCTTTTCGATTCGAAGCTGATAGTGCTGTTGGCACTTGCACCTTTTATCGAACCAATAGTCAGCTTTTCAGCATAGTCTCCTTTTTCTACCAAAAATGTAACCGCTCCGTTAACACCTTCAGTTTCCAGAGCTTTTACCGCAGCGCCAAACGACTTATAGTCGCCCGTCGCTCCGATTTGATAAGTGCCGGATAGGGCGGCAAACGCAGGTACAGACAGGACTGTGCTTAGTAAAGCGACAGAGAACAGTTTGTAATTTTTATTCATAAAAATATTTTTTTTCGATTTCATTGTAACTTTTGTTGAACCTGCTCGTACAAGAACACGTCTGCAATTTATACACGCAATCTCTATTTGTCAAGGGGTGGCTGTATATTTATCTGTTTTTATATACAATCCACATCCTTATCCACGTTTTCATTCTATTTAATTAACTTTATTAGACTGTATCCCTCATTCACTACCTAAAGAAAAAACCTTTACGTTTGTGTTTATGAAAAAATTATTGATTGTATTGGTGTTTATGTACACCGCAATTTCATGCAATAGCGCCGGTGGCAATGGTTACAAAATTGAAGGCGTCCTGAAAAATACCGCTAAGGAAAAGGTACTTCTCGAAAAGATGGGCCTTCTGAAAATGACCGTAATCGATACTGCTGTCAGCAACGACCGTGGCGAATTCATCCTTGATGGCGTAGCCGACGAGAAAGGATTCTACAGGATCCGCCTCGAAAGCAACCCCCAGATATTCTGGATAATGCTTTTGGACAATAAAAACAGCTACAAAGCCGATCTTAATCCAATGAGCCCCATCGAAGCTAAAATCAGCGGTTCAAAGGAACAGGATGAGTTCTACAGCTTCATGAACAATATCCAAAAGAAACAGCAGGAACTAAATGCCCTGAACAACAAGCAAATGGGCTTTGCCCAAAGCGGTATGCAGGATTCTTTGGCAGTTACAGTCAATCAGCTGAACAAAAATGCCGACGACCTGAAAGCATCTATTGCTAATACCGCTAAATCAGGAGACAATATCTTCCTTTCCCTGTTCGCTTTAATGTCCCTTGGGATCGATCAGTTTCCCGATATCCACGATGCACTCATAGCCAGGTTTGCCAAAGAACTACCTAAATCCAGCTATACTACCGAACTTACATCTATCAAAGCCCAGATTGCAGAACAGCAAAAAGCGCAGCAATCAAAGGAGATAGCTTCCCAAAGTACCGCTGTTGGTGCACAGGCTCCTGAAATTGACCTTCCAACTCCTGCCGGCAAAAACATCAAACTAAGCTCCCTTCGCGGCAAGTATGTTCTTATCGACTTCTGGGCTTCATGGTGTGGACCTTGCCGCAGAGAGAACCCAAGCGTGGTAGCAGCTTACAATAAGTATAAGAGCAAAGGCTTTACCGTTTACAGCGTATCTCTCGACAAAACAAAAGATGCCTGGGTTAAAGCCATTGAAGCAGATGGACTTACATGGGAAAACCACGTGAGCGACCTGCAGTTCTGGAATAGCGTTGCTGCTGCTGCTTACGGCGTACAGGGCATTCCAGCTCAGTTCCTGCTTGATAAGGAGGGTAAGATAATAGCACGTGACTTGCGTGGCGAGGCATTGGATGCCAAGCTGGCTGAAGTCCTTAAATAGTATCCCGGCCACTCCGGGCCACGGGTTTATCTTACACTTTACAACATCAATACGATGCAGCAGAACTATAAAAAAACAGAGCATTACAACGAAGAATCCCTTATCAAGGTAGAGAGTCTCTATTCGCAGATGCTCACTTCTTTGGGAGAAGACGTTACGCGCGAGGGTCTCGAAAAAACCCCTTTGAGGGCTGCCAAGGCAATGCACTTTTTCACCCAGGGCAATGGTCAGGATGCCCACGAAATACTCCGCGCTGCCCTCTTTAATGAAAGCCATAATCAAATGGTAGTCATCAAAGATATTGAGCTGTACAGCATGTGCGAGCACCACCTGGTTCCTTTCTTTGGCAAGGCGCACATTGGCTATATCCCCAATGGCAAAATCGCTGGCCTAAGCAAGTTTGCCCGTGTGGTAGATGTCTACTCCCGCCGGCCACAGGTGCAGGAGCGCCTTACTACCCAAATCAGGGATTGTATCAACGAAGTCCTCAATCCACTTGGTGTTGCCGTGGTTATAGAAGCACAGCACCTTTGTATGATGATGCGCGGCGTGCAAAAACAGAACTCCGTTACCACAACATCCGCCTTTACGGGTGAGTTTGAAAACCACTCCACCAGAAGCGAGTTCATCAATCTCATATCTGCCTCTCTCAAATAACGCTCGCTGTTATAGAGTAAGAATAAAGCCCTTTTAGGTCCTGTTGCATTTCTGCCATTCCATAGCTTTGGCACAAATTAATGCAACATGAAATACTATCTGCTCTTCATTCCTGCCCTATGCCTGCTTACTACATTTACATCCTGCAAAAAATGCAAGACCTGCGAGCGGCCAAAGTTCTGTGCTACCTGCTACAACAATGGCAATATCACCGTTACCACTTGTTCCGACCAGTTTGAATTAGTAGACGATTTAGATGCTTACATCAGCGAGCGCACCAGCATCAATAACGATTCTTGCTCCAAAGTACCAGCTGGTATTCAGGAAAAAGAAGTATGCTCCTCAGGCCTTTTCGGTAGCTTCACCAGCGTATTGAACGATCTGGAAAGCGCCTCTAAAGGATACACCTGCCGCGACTAATTTTTCTACCAGGTATTCTTCAAATCCTTCGAAGTGTAGGTGTGGTTCCTTGTCTTAAAGTAGGAGTCCGCCTGCACTTTCTTTATCTGTATCACATTGTTCTTAAACAAGCGGCTCACGATGGCCACAGGCACCAGTATTACAAAAAATATAGCGCCCAGTATCACCTTCGAAGTTACCGCCCCCATTGCCTCGCCCAGCAGCAGCCAGTACTTCGCTATATAGTGCCCGGCAGTCTGTACAAACAAGCCCGCCAGCCCCAGCACTATGGCCGTTATCAGCAAGTATTTCGAGTGCGAAAAGTAGTAGATAACCAGTAGCCCCACGCAAATGGTCAGCACCGCCTCCAGTTCCTTTTCCCTGTTCAGTTTCTGCTTTTCCATTAGAACAGTGTGTATACAAATGGTGCCGCAGCCGAGCTACCACCTATCACTACCAATACGCCTACCAGCAACAGCACTATTATGATGGGCAATAGCCACCACTTTTTCCTCTCTTTCAAAAAATCCCATAGGTCTGTAAGAAACTCCATAGCTTATTTATTTCTAGTCTAATTTAAACTCATTTTTCCAATCTGCAACTTCTTTCCATTCAGGCTGCTCTGTTTTTGCCATCACTATATTCCCTACAACCAGGTAATCCATTTCAGTCCGCATAAAGCAGATATATGCATCTGAAGGTGTGCATACAGGCGGCTCTCCCCTTACATTAAAGCTCGTGTTCACCACCAATCCAAAGCCTGTCTTTTGCTTAAAGCTGTCTATCAGCTTCCAGTAGCGGTAGTTGGTTTGCTTATCCACTGTCTGCACACGCGCCGAAAAGTCCACGTGCGTCACCGATTGTATATCGCTGCGCAGGGTATATAGCCTTTCTTTCAATGGCAGCTCGCCATAGCCTTCAGGCATTTTATTTATCCGTTTCTTATCTACCGGTGCCACTATCAGCATGTAGGGCGAGCTGCTGTCCAGGTCAAAATATTCCTTGCAATCCTCTGCCAGCACCGATGGGGCAAATGGCCTGAATCCTTCCCTGTACTTTATCTTCAGGTTCAGCTTCTTTTGCATCTCTGCATTTCTTGCATCTGCCAGTATGCTCCTGTTGCCCAGTGCCCTTGGTCCAAATTCCATCTTGCCCTGAAACCAGCCTACAACATTACCTTCTGCCAGCAACTGCGCTGTGCGCTCTGCCACTTCTTCGTAGCTTTCATACCTGGTATACTTTGCATTGTGGTAGCGCAGGTCCAGCTCCGCATCATCATCATGGTACCCAGGTCCCAGGTACGATCCTTTCATCTTGTCCGCTTCCTGTGCATCTATTATCCGCTCTTTACCGAAGTGGATATGATAGGCCGCCTGCGCTGCTCCCAGCGCACCGCCCGCATCGCCCGATGCAGGTTGTATAAACAGGTTCTTGAATGCGCCATCTCTTAACAGCTTGCCATTGGCAACGCAATTCAGCGCCACACCACCGGCCATGCACAGGTTTTCGCTTCCTGTTGTCGTTTTGGCTTCTGCAGCCAGCAGCAGCACAATGTGCTCTGTCACTTCCTGTATCGCCAGTGCCAGGTTGCAGTGTTCCTGCAGCAGCTCATCTTCTTCCTGCCTTTTGGCAAATCCGAACAGCTTTTCCCATTTGGCATTATGCACCATTTTCAATCCTGTGGCATAGTCAAAGTATTCCTGGTTCAGCCATATAGACCCGTCAGGTTTTATGTCTACCAGTTCTGCCTTTATCGTTTTCACATATCCCGCCACCTGCGCCGAACCGGCTATGCCGTATGGCGCCAGGCCCATCAGCTTATACTCCCCTGAGTTTACTTTGAAACCAAGGAAATATGTAAAGGCTGAATAAAGCAACCCTACAGAATTTGGGAAATGTAATTCCTTTAGTATCGTTATATCTTTTCCCTTCCCGTGGCAAATAGATGCGGTAGACCACTCTCCCACTCCGTCTATCGTCAGCACCGCCGCTTCTTCAAATGGCGAAGAATAAAAAGCGCTTGCTGCGTGCGACAGGTGGTGCTCGGGAAAAAGCAGCTTGGCTTTCTTCTTGTCATAGCCTTCTATTTCGCCTAATCCTTCATGTATTATCCGCTTCAGGAATATCTTATCCCTCAGCCATACCGGCATCGATTTCAGGAAGGAAATAACGCCCTTGGGGGCAAATGCATAGTATGTCTCCAGCAGCCTTTCAAACTTCAGCAGCGGCTTGTCGTAAAAGGCTATGGCATCCACATTGTTTATGTCTATGCCCGCCTGCCTCAGGCAAAACCGCACAGCATGAATCGGGAATCCTTCATCGTGCTTTATGCGCGAAAAACGCTCTTCCTGGGCAGCAGCTACCACCTCACCGTCAACTATTATTGCCGCTGCAGAGTCATGGTAATATGCCGATATACCCAGTATTGTCATCTATTGTTTCCCTTCGTTTTTTTGGGATTCTTCACCTGCAATATAGCGCCAACGTTCTATTTCGCGCTTCTCTTTTTCACTTAATTTTTTCTTTGTCTTGCTTGGGGCTTTTGTTTCAAACAGCACATCAAAGTTTCTGTCGTTGCTTATTACCTCTACCGCTTTCAGGTAAGAGTTATTAATGTTATTGTACACNNAAACATATTCCTTCCCAGTATCGCCTTCGCCTGTGTTTCCAGCAACTTAGCCGAACGGTTCAGGTCGTATGCTTTGGTCGTTTTCCAGTCCTTGCCATTTTTGGTTATTATGGTTGTCGGTATATTCTTTACGCTGTCTTCCTTAGTGCTTACTATGTCATTCAGGAAAGCCGTATCCGCCTCCGCCTGCTCTATCAGCTTTGCTTTCAGCGCATCGTCCAGTTTAAACTGTGCTATGAAAACCTCTGCCGTAGGGTAGGTGGACAATAGCTGCTGCCTGTTTTTGTCCAGGTATTCTACACAAAACTGGTTCAGTATTCCCCTGCGCACTATGGTGTTGTAGTACCTTGATCCCATGCTGGTATCTATAGGTACAAACAGGTCTGGTGAAACACCGCCACCGCCATATACCGTTCTTGCGGCAAATATCGTTTTGGCTTTCAGTGAGTCCGGCTGCTTAAATGTATCTGCGCCAAAAAGCTCTCCCGTCTGGTACCTGCGCGAATACTCGTCATTGTATTCTTTCTTGCCTTTTTCGTACGGACGCTGTATAGAGCGTGTGCTTGGTATATAGTAGTGTGCCGTAGTCAGCTTTATCTGCGAGCCATCAGGCAGCGCAAATGGTTTCTGCACCAGGCCCTTGCCCCATGTGCGGCGGCCTACCAATAGTCCCCTGTCGTTGTCCTGTATGCAGCCCGACAATATCTCGCTGGCCGAAGCAGATCCTTCATTTATCATGACTACCAGCTTACCTGTTCTGAAGGAGCCACTGCCATTAGCCTTGCTATCCGACCTTGGGCTGTGCAAGCCTTGAGTGTACACTATCAGCTGGTCTTTTTCCAGAAACTGGTTGCAAAGGTCTATAGCAGTGTACAGATAACCACCTGTATTGTCCTGCAAGTCCAGCACCAGGTGCTCCATGCCCTGTTTTTTCAGTTTTTCCAGCGCCGCATAGTATTCCTGCATGCTGCTCGCAGCAAACCTTACCAGCTTTATATAGCCCACACCCGGCGCAGCCATATAGCTCGCCTCCACACTGTAGATAGGTATTTTATCACGGGTTATTACAAAGTCTATCGGCTCCTGGCTGGTTTTGCGCAGTATGCTCACCTTTACTTTAGTACCTTTGTTGCCACGCAGGTGCTTCATCACCCAACTGTTATCCAGGCCTTTGAATGCAGCCGTGGTATCGTCCACTTTCACTATCCTGTCACCTGCCAGCAAGCCAACCTTTTGCGAAGGCCCACCGCTGATTACTTCCAGCACCACTATGGTATCTTTCAGCAGCTGAAAGGAAACACCTATGCCTTCAAAATTAGCCTGCAAAGGCTCTTCGCTGCGCTTCACATCATCGGTCTTCACATAAGATGAGTGCGGGTCCAGGTCCTCCAGCATTTTACCTATGGCATCATCCACCAGCATCTTCTCATTCACCGTATCTGTGTAGTACGATTTCACCAGCCTCAGTACATCCTGCAGCTTCTGCCCCTGGTCGTATGCCGCTTGCTGGGCACTTGCACCCATACTAAAAAATAACAACGCACCTGCTATAATATTTATTCTCTTCATGCTCTATAGATTTAACGAAAATAACCTTTTGGTTAAAGGTACAAACGTAAGTTATGCGAATATCTTAATGGATTAGTTTACTTTTTAGGATATATACGCAAACTAAGCCCCTATTTCTTTATTTTTAGCATAATGAAATGTTAATCAATTAATGTTCCCTACTATCCACAACCCCATCAATACCCACTAATCTTACCATTCACCATTCAGGTAAAAAATGACACCAAATAATGTTTCACCCCTTTAGTGTCAAAAACAAAAATATAAAGCCATTTTTAAACTGATAATCAATTACTTACCTTTAACCACACCATGACATCAAAACTTTTTTGAATGTCATTAATTCACCCCGCCGCCGTGGTGGGTGTCTTCACCCACCATCTCGCGTAAGCAAGGCATTCATAATCAAGCAGAGCGCAGCGGAGCTTGTTCCAACCAACAATCCTATGGTCGTGTGTTATCACAGACCATTCATTATCCGGCTGTGTAACCCTCACCCGTATGGTGTATTCTGTAGGGACGAATGATTATTCGTCCTTGTTGACAGATAGACCAACTAAATCCATCTTACTCACCCTGGCGCACGCTTTAGCTCAGCGGTGCTTGTGACTGCGTTTGGGACCAACATAAGTTTACGGTACAAAATAGGCCAACCACCAATCAAATTCAGCCTACCTTTACACAAGGGCGAACTCGGTTCGCCCCTACAAAATACACCATACGGATTTGTCCACAACGCTGTTTGACCTCCTTTTCCGCCGTGGTTGGTGTCTCTTCCCGCCGTGGTGGGTGTCTGCACCCACCATCTCGCGTAAGCAATGTTTTTTTTTAAACCCTCAAAAAGATGACACCAACCTCATTTCACCCATTTAGTGTCAAAAACCAAAACCCTAATCCATTTTCAAACTGATAATCAACTACTTACCTTTAACCACACCATGACATCAAAACTTTTTTGAATGTCATGCCACTTTTCGACCAGGCTCCCCTGTATCCGGGTCACCTACCTGTTTCAACTGCGCCATCTCAAACAACTCCCAACCACCATTCTGTATCTCCTTCATTATCGCGCT
>DLGO01000042.1:0-8382 GCA_002482725.1 Bacteroidetes bacterium UBA7692
CTACCTTATCCAGCTTATCTATAGCTATTGTCAGGTCAGTGAACTTGTCGCCTGCACTCAACACATCTGCCAGCGCAGCTAGTAGCTTGCGGTTCGATATGCGTAATTCACACTGAGGCAAGGCAAGCTTAGTAAGCGCTTCATCGAAAATGAAAAGCAGTTCTACCTCATTCAGCAGGCTCTCGCTACCAATTACATCTGCATCGCACTGATAAAACTCCTGGTAGCGACCCTTTTGTGGCCTGTCGGCCCTCCAAACAGGACCTATATGAAAGCGCTTGAATGGAAATGCAATCTTATCCTGGTGCTGCACTACATAGCGCGCCAAAGGAACTGTAAGGTCATACCTAAGTCCTTTCTCCGCTATGTTTTTTGTTATTGACTTGTAATCTTGTGCTGCAAGCGCAGATGCGTCTACATTTTTCAGGTACTCTCCACTATTCAGAATTTTAAAAAGTAACCGATCACCTTCTTCGCCGTACTTGCCGGTAAGTGTTTCTATCCTTTCTACTGCCGGAGTGTCTATCTGCACGAAGCCATACTTGCGGAACACTCCTTTAATAGTATCTATCAAAAAATTGCGCTTGGCTACTTCCTCCGGTAAAAAATCCCGTGTTCCCTTTGGGTTTTGCGGTTTTACTTTCATAATCTCAAAAAATATGACCGCAAGACTAATTAAAAAAACAGCGTTGCGCATCTAAAAACTACGTGAATAAGACAAAATAATGAGTGCAATGTTGGATATGCGCAGATTTCAGCGTTTATATGTACTTCAAAAAACAAAATACTTTTCAATTTAGTTATGGAGCAATACAGCAAGCCGATACAGATGCGCTGGTCGGATATAGATGCAAACAATCACCTGAGGCACTCTGCCTATTATGATTTCGGGGCTTTTTTACGTATTCAGTTTATGGCCGAAAAGGGCATAGACATGAAATGGATGCAGGAAAATCACATAGGGCCAATCATTTTTCGCGAGGAATGCGTATTTAAGAGAGAGTTGCACATGGCAGATGAAATAACCATAAATGTAGAGGCGGTAAAAGCAACCCAGGAATTTGACAGGTGGACGCTAAGGCACGAGATAGTAAAAAAGGATGGTACAGTGGCAGCAATACTTACACTGGACGGTGCATGGATGGATACCGCCAAAAGAAAGCTGGCAATACCGCCCGACAATCTGAGGCAGGTTTTTGATGCTTTTCCCAAGGCGCAAAACTTTGAATGGGTAGTGAAGTCAACTAAATAATAGAGCAAAACAAGTAATATGAGCTATAAAAATCTAAATGACCGCCTGGAGGCACTGGAACAAAAACGGGAGAAGCTGATAAAACAGCTAAATGCCATTGATGACAACACATTAAATAAAAAACCGGCAGCTGAGGCATGGTCGGCTGCACAGGTAGTACATCACCTACTACTGGCCGAGGAAGGAACGGTGGCCTACCTCAAAACCAAAGGCCAGGATTTTTCTAAAAGTAAAAAGGCCGGATTGAAGGAACAATGGAGATATCTGGTACTGTATTTTGCTTTCCTGTTTCCATTTAAGTTTAAATCGCCAAAGATGATTGTACCATCTGAAGATTTTATTTCTGTAAAAGAAATGAACAGTAAATGGGGCGATACAAGAAAAGCGATGAAAGAAATATGGATGTCAATACCTGAAGATAAACTTGACAATGACCTGTTTAAGCATCCAAGGGCTGGCAAACTGAGCCTTCAGCAAATGCTGGATTTCTTTGACATGCACTATAGCAAGCACGAAAAGCAAATACAAAGAACGCTGAAAGCAATAGGATGAAAATCGTAAGTATTAATCTTTAAACAAGCGGTAGATGCTGGTTTGTCCATCAATTTCAACTTTCACCATATATACACCTCTTTTGGCTACTTTTTCAGCTTCCAGGTTCAGTTCTATAACTTTAGTTAATTTATCTGTTTCGAATACGTTGGCATAAACTTCATTGCCTAGTATATCAAATACTTTTACGTAAATTTCAGAAGTTGGAACAGACGCCAATTTTAGAAAAAGAGTATTGATAAATGGGTTGGGATAAATTGATTGGACTTCCTGTCCAGGGTTACGATTTTCAAACCCTGACTTTTCTGCACTAACGGCAGAGAAAGAAACCAACAGAATAGTAAATAGCGTAAGTAGGATTTTGTGCATAATTATTTTGTTTTGAAAACAACTTTATGATTTATCAATTCATCTAAGGTTAAATATAAGATAATTGTTTTAACATGTATTGTATTATTCCATTAAAAAGATAAAATTTGTAGGAATTGCAGAACAACCATTTTTTTAAAGGTTATTTTAATAGGAGGAGCTTCATGAGATTTAGACGTATATACATTTTATTTTTTCTATCAATTTTTGCATTTTCTGCTGTTCAGGCACAGCTAAAAGCAGGAATTGCCTTAAATCCTGCCACCCCGGGACCATTTTGCGGAACTCCCAAAATTGTAAATTTTATCGACCAGTCACAAAACGCAACATCATGCACTGTTGACTATGGAAATAGTGTTGTTTCTTCAAATTGCAGTGGCTTGGGAACTACGTACTCTGCCCCCGGAACCTATACGGTGACACAAATCGTGTCTGATGGGGTTAGCACAGATACCGCTAGATTAACGATTGTAGTGCACCGCAATCCCGTTGCAGATTTTTCGGTTGTAGATAATACTGTTTGTGCATTTGACACAGTTAAGTTTTTGAACACCAGCACTTTAGGAGATGGTCCGTTAGTTAACTGCGCATGGTCATTTGGACAAGCTCCAAATATAAACAACTGCGGAGATCCTACTAAAGTTTATACACTTCCAGGTTGCTATGATATTGGTCTGGTTACAATAGATCAGTTTGGATGCCAGGGCTTTATAACAAAGAACAAATTTGTTTGCATTGATTCAATACCTGATGCTGCTTTTACGGTAAGCCCTCCGATATCTTGTGTTGTGCCTGCTACTATCAGTTTTACCAACACATCCAGAGGTACGGCTACACTTGGCTCTGTATGGACATCAGGCGACACTTGCGCAGGTGCCAATAATAACCCTATAATCTCCTCTAACCTAAGCCATACTTATACCTGCGACGGCTGTTTTAAGGCCACACTACAGGTGAACAATACCAATGGATGTAAAGATACAGCCAACCGCACAGTATGCGTGAGGAACGTAAAGGCTAATTTTACCCCAAGCACACTAACTCCTTGTACTTTTTCCAATGTAACTTTCTCTAACACTTCTAGCAATGGTACTGCTACCTTCAGGTGGGATGTATATGCTGTTCCCGGGAATGGATCCATAGCCAATTCAAACCAAAAAGATTGGAATTATGTATTTCCAACAGCAGGTCAAAAAAGAGTGAAATTAACCATGAATTTTGGAGGGTGTGTAGATACTATATCCAAGGTACTGACCGTTTCGGACTCTATACCGCTGAGCTTTACTTTTACCACACCAACGGTTTCATGCAACTCTCCCATTACTGTTGGGGTATCGGGATCTAATGTTCCCTCTGGATTTACTACGGGATGGACGGCAACGGGAGGTATAATTGCGAACCCTACAGCCCAGACTACTAATATAACCTACAATACAAAAGGGGTATATGATGTGACCTATACTGCGAGAAATAGCTCAGGGTGTATATCCAGAGCTACAAGGTTAGCCTCTGTACAGGTAACAGGTATTAATATTAAAGCAAGGGTAACCACTTCATCCGGTTGTGCTCCGGTTACTGCAGTATTCAATCTGGATAGTCCTACAACCAACAATGTTAGCATTATATGGAATTTCAATCCGCCTTCTACTGCTTCCTTTTCAGGTAGTACTCAGGAAACTTACACCTACACAAATTCCGGAACTTATAATCCCTGGGTGAGACTTCAACAGACGAACGGATGTATTGATACCTTCTTTTTTCCAACAATCAGTATAGGAAAACCAGCTATAGCCGATTTTTCTGCCGCTCCGTTAGCTATTTGCAAATCATTGCAACCGATTAAATTTACTAACCTTTCAAAAGATGGAAATAACAACCCTATTGATACCACTATTATTCCTAAACCTGTTTTCACATGGTCTTTTAATGGCGCTCAGGTTAATGGGTATGCTCCAAGTTATGTTTTTGACGAGCCGGGACTAAAAACAATTTCACTGACTGTAGATGTAAATGGTTGTAAAACCACTAAAACAGTAACAGACTATGTAGAAATATTGGGGCCTAAGGCTGAATTTAATTATACAATTGCTTGTTCAAATCCGCGCGCTGTTACATTTAACAATACATCTTCGCCAGATGCTACCAGTTTTTTATGGAATTTCGGAGATAATACTCCAACGGATATCAATAAAGACCCAAACCATACATACGCATCTGTAAACTCATGGAGTGTGTTATTGATNNGGTGCTACAATTAACACCCAGTTCTTCAGACTTCTCTGCACTGCCAACATCGGGCTGCGCGCCACATACTGTTCAATTCAATAATCTTACTACCGGCGTTTCAAACGCCCGCTGGGATTTTGGAGATACTGCTTCAGGACCTTTGAATATCAGCACCAGTCCTATTCACAAGTATAATNNATACCGTAAAGTTGGTTAATAATCCCAACTCTCAATGCCCTGATTCTGTCATTAAAACCCAATATATCACGGTTTACAATTTTACTTCTAATTTCACTTCTCCCGATTCCGGTAGATTTTGCAATCCTAAATGTCTAAGGTTAAACTCTACAAGCACCTCATCAGGTACTTCGATAGGAAAAGCAGTATGGTTCTTTGGAGATAATACGGTTGATTCAACCAATACTCTGAGTCTTTCTCATTGTTATTCCGGTGTAGGCTTGTTTGTAGTTTCTTTAACTATTACTGATACTTCCGGTAAATGCAAGAGTTCCATTACCAAACCCATGTTCATAGGACTTAGCCCAAATGTCCAGGTACAGATAGACACTGCGATTTGTGTTGGTGAGGTTGCCGATTATGGAACAAGAAATACATCAAGTGGTCAAACTTTCAACTGGAATTTTGGAGATAATACGACGTCAACTACAGCCAGCGGCTCCCATAACTATCCTTTGCAACAAGGTGTTTATCAAGTTACATTGGAAGTAACAGAACCAGTATTGGGTTGTAAAAGTACCTACACAAGAAAAGTGACGGTGGATAAGCCATTTGTTGATTTTTATGCACAAGGCATATCGGCTAGTTGCCCCCCTTTAGTTGACTCATTTTATAATATCTCCAGCAGACCAGACCTTAAATGGCACTGGAACTATGGAGATGGGGATACCTCATCGGGATACAACGGTTTCCATGTTTATCAAAAACCCGGAGTATATACAGTAACACTGACAGGTGAAGGAGTAAATGGCTGTGCGGATACAAGGACAAAGGTGGATTATGTAAAAGTAGATGGCCCTAAATCCAAAGTTGTAATAGAACCACCTTACGGATGTAATCCACTGGTGACATTGACAAAAGGTATCATATACGATGCTAAATCAGGTTTCTATGATCATGCTGATGCATCTTCTATTACCCAGTTACCGATAGTAAACGGGGATACTTTACAGGTGAGTATACTGCATACGTATACCCAAAAAGGTTCCTATGTACCAAAGATAACTATTACCGACTCATTGGGTTGCCAGGTAACTTATGAGTTAAGTGACTCTTTTTATGTAGATGATTACCCAACCTATGTGCTACCTACAGATACTTCATATTGCGCCATTAACGGGCCTATAGCATTAGATGTAACTGCTTATAATGGTGTGAAATATAAATGGACACCTACGGACTTCCTGAACTGTGACACATGTGCCGTAATACTTACAGCTGCCACTGATACAATGACTTATACTGTAGATGTTACTTCGCCTTATGGATGTACCACTACTAAATCCATTATCCTGAATGTAGAAGCCCAGCCAAGCCTGGATGCAGGACCCGATTTTAATCTCTGCAGAGAGGAAACAAGATTGCTGAATGCAGGAGATGTGTACAATGCTGTTTGGACAGCAACAGAGGTAACTACAGATGACTATCTGGATAATCCTAACATCATCCGCCCAACTACAACTGCTTTTTCTGACCAAACCTGGGTGATATACAGTGAGAACAGGCTGGGTTGCGGAGTCTATGATACGGTACGTATGACTGTAATAGATTCGGTGGTAATAAACACATCGCCGGACACGGCAATATGCCTGGGAGATATTGCCTACTTGCAGCTAACCGGAATAGTGGCGTCTATCAACGATACGGATTTTGTATGGACGCCTGCTCAATTTGTGCGGTTCCCCGATCCCGGTGACAGAACAAGCGTGGCGGTAAGCCCCACCAGCACTACACAGTTTACGATAACGGCTACCAGCCCTAAGTGTAAAATAGATACTGAATATATAACGGTAGTGGTAAACCCATTGCCGGATATAGTTTTGGAAAGGGATACAACTGTCGCAATCGGCACACCAATAGAACTTGTTACAATATCCGCTACTGCTACTAAGTATGAATGGTTCTCATTAGACCCGCTCAGCTGCAACGATTGTGTATCGAGCATAATAGATGCCAAGCAGGATCAGCAGGTGGTAGTTTATGTAACCAATCAATACGGTTGCAGAGCGGCAGACTCTATAACCATAAGGATAGTGCCGTGTGATCCTAAATGGGTGTTTGTACCAAATACTTTTACACCAAACGATGATGGACTGAACGACAAGCTGTTTGTAAGAGGCAAGGCGCTAAGCGAAATTTCTACCTTTATAGTAAGCGACCGTTGGGGTAAACTATACTACAACAGCAATGATATAAATGAAGGATGGGATGGACGTGTAAACGGACAGGAAGCACAAACCAATGTTTACACATGGTATGTAAGGGCTAAGTGCAGCAATGGGGCCACAGTAGAAAAGGCCGGAACAACAACACTTATCAGATAAGGATATTACAAAAATGAACTACAAAAAGTAAAGGCCGGTAATCCGGCCTTTACTTTTTGTCCCATACATAAACACTGCGCTGGGCGGTAGGATATATAACCAAATTTGTAATATTGACATGTGCCGGGGTATTTGCTACATACCAAAGGGCGTCTGCAATATCGGCTGCATTTAGTGCTTCATAACCTTTATACACACCTGCTGCTTTGCCTTCATCTCCTTTAAAACGTACGAGCGAAAACTCAGTTTCTGCAGCACCGGGGTCGATAGAGCAGCATCTAATAGCAGTACCCATCAAGTCCAGGTTTATGGCCTCATTCAGCGCCTTTACAGCAAACTTAGTGGCATTGTACACATTACCCTCCGGGTACACTATATGGCCTGCTACACTACCAATGCTGAAGACGTGCCCACTGTTGCGCTTAATCATAGATGGTAAAATGGCTCTGGTAATATACAATAGCCCCTTAATATTGGTATCTATCATCTGCTCCCAATCATCCAGATTACCATCCTGAATCTTGTTCTTGCCGGCTGCGAGGCCTGCATTATTTACCAAAACGTCCGGCACAAGATTATTTTCTTCCAGAAATGATGCAAATAGTTTTACCTCTTCTGGATTTCGCACATCGAAGGTTTTTGCCACGACCTGCACCCGGTACTTACGCTCAAAATCTGTTTTAATAGCTTCGAGGCGCTCCCCTCTCCTGCCTGTAATTATCAGGTTGTTCCCTTCTGCCGCAAACCTTTCAGCTATAGCCCTGCCAAAACCGGAAGTAGCACCGGTTACCAATATCCATTTATTCTTCATACTTGATAAGCCTCCCATTTTCAGCCTGCAAGTATCTAATCTTTTGGTGTAAATCGGTTAAATCCATAGAATTATTTTAGGCTTCTTTTAATATACATAAAAGCATTTGGAATAAAATGTTAATCCGATTTTGAATATTGTATGTATTGATGTTCCTTTGCGAAGAATTTAAAAAATAACATTTGACAGTACCTTTCCGCCCTTCCGGAGGCCGTGGCAATCGCGGACCTATAAAAAGAGAAGCAGAACACCGAATAAACGAATACATCAGGGTATCTGAAGTACGACTTGTCGGAGAAAACATTGAACCCAAAGTTTATACCACCAGAGAGGCATTGAACCTGGCTCAGGACCTTGGTCTTGACCTGGTAGAGATATCGCCTAACGCGTCGCCACCGGTGTGCAGGATAGTTGATTACAACAAATTCCTGTACGAAAAGAAGAAGAAAGAGAAGGAACTGAAGGCTAAATCTGTAAAAGTAGAGATAAAAGAGATTCGTTTTACTGCCAATACAGATGAGCATGATGTGGAGTTTAAAGCCAAACACTCAGAGAAATTCCTGAAAGATGGCAATAAAGTTAAAGCTTCGCTCATGTTCAGGGGCCGTTCG